>JANXCJ010000100.1 GCA_025060275.1 Bacteroidia bacterium
CTTTCCTGAGGTCAGTCAGCAGATAGAAGTTATCCAGCGTATTATCAGGGGTGAGGAAGAGAGCTTTCTGCATACGTTAGGACGGGGGCTTGCACGCATAGAAAATTACCTTAGTACCCATCCTAACATACAAGAAATACCTGGTGAAGTAGCCTTTGAGCTTTACGATACCTATGGTTTTCCACTGGACTTGACTCAGCTTATTGCCAAGGAATGGGGAGCTAAAGTAGATACGGAGGGGTTTGAAAAAGCCTTAGAAATGCAAAAAAATCGTAGTCGCAAGGCTACGCAGCGTCACTATGGCGACTGGATAGAGATAAATGAAGGCGAGCATTCTGTCTTTGTTGGCTATGATACTTATGAAACGCGGACTCGTATTATGCGCATGAGAGAATGTAAAGAGGCAAAAGGGGTCTTCTATCATGTGGTCCTGGATAAAACCCCTTTCTATCCTGAAGGTGGGGGGCAAGTGAGCGATATAGGAATATTGAGGCATGGGGATCAGGTGCTTCCAGTTATACATGTCTATAAAGAACAGGAGAGTATTATCCATGTTCTTTCAGTGTTACCTCGCAGCCCTGAAGTGGAATGGCATGCCCAAATAGACATAGCTCGTCGCGAAGCAGTTTCTCGGCATCACACCGCTACGCATTTACTGCATGCAGCCCTACGTGATATATTAGGTGCCCATGTCCGGCAAAGCGGTTCTTTGGTAGCGCCTGACCGTCTTCGTTTTGACTTTACCCATCCTCAAAAACTCACTCCTGAGGAAATCCAGGAAGTGGAGAACCTCGTAAATAGCAAGATCAATGCTGCCTTGCCTCGCCGAGAATATCGGGACATCCCATATGAAGAAGCTCTCAAGAAGGGAGCTATAGCGTTATTTGGGGAAAAGTATGCTGCTCGCGTGAGAATGATTGAGTTTGGAGGTAGCTTCTCCCGTGAGCTATGTGGGGGTACTCATGCCCATAATACCTTAGAGCTTCGCTACTTCAAGATTCTGAGCGAGTCTGCTAGTGCAGCAGGGGTGCGCCGCATAGAAGCCGTAGTGGCGCAAGCCTTCATTCAGTGGATGCAGTCTCGTATTCAGATATTGGAGAAGCTGCAGGCCTTACTCAAGAATTCTAATGAGCCTGTTAAAGCATTAGAGAATGTTATAAAAGAAGTTGATTCCCTCCAAAACCAACTACAACAGTGGTATTCTTTGTATGCAGAAAAACTAATCCGAGACTGGAAAAAGGGTAGGGGGGAGAATAGGGAGAGTATAGTAGTGGAAGAAGTTGAGCTGCCTGCAGATGCCTCCTCAAGAAATCTGCTTGAGGCTCTGCGAAGATTACATCCCTCTGGTACCTTCATGCTTCTTATAAGAAAGGGAGAACAAATAGAAATAGGGATTGCAGCCCGACAAGGGGCAAATGCTCTGTTCCAACAAATAGCCTCCAGCATTAAGCTCAAGGGAGGGGGTAGCTCTCAAATCGCCGTAGGTAAAGTTCTCCAACCGCAATTTACCTATCCTGATCTAAGAGAAATCTTAGCTGGGGTTACATTGCAACATTAATTTTCGTAGCTTTGCTGACGATGAGAATCAGTAGTAAAGTCAAGCAGATGGCTGTCATAGCCTCTGTATTAGTAATCTGGATTTCCTGTAGAGGAAAAGAAGGACCTCAAGGACCTGCGGGACCTCAAGGACCTCCGGGACGAGATCTGGTGCGCCCTCAACAAGGAAGAGTACAAGGCATTGCCTTCGGTAAGGATAATAATGGAAATGCTTTCAACATTCCCTTCTCTTATTCCTTCTTGTCTGATGGTAATCCGGGTATCTGGCGCAGTGTAGATGCAAATACGAAAGAGTTTTCTTTTCTCAGGACAGATAGTCTCAGTATCGGATATATTGACCTCACTTTTAGATACAATGCCTCAAATAATACTGTTTCAAATGTCTCCATAGAGGGTCTTGCAGCGAATATAGCTGGAACTCCGGCTGCTACCTATACCATTCAACAAATACCTTCTATACCTGGTATATTTCAAGGCACTGTGCAGGATGTCTCTAATGTCAGTGTGAATGGGGATAGCGTGTCAGGGAGCATTCTGTATGTCCGTCCCGCATATAATATACCCAATCTTGGAAGTAACGTCCATCCTGATACAGTACGAGCTACCTTCTCAGTTCGGCTCATACCCACGGTCTCGTATGGTAGAAGGAGCGGAAGGTAATATATTTTTAGCCTAAGTTCTTCTTAGGAGGTTGGAAGTAAGGCGTAGTGTATGAACATAGCTTAGGTAGGAGAAGCCTGCCTACTGAGTAGGGGTGGTTTTTCTAATCAGCGTAGGGGGCAAGCCAGTTTTGTGCGAGAGGGCACGGGAGATAAAGGGCGAGTCCTTAATCCAATACCGCCAAGGCTTCTCAGCATCTTCCCCAGCGTAATCTACTCCTATTCTGGGTCCTGTGGCTATAGACTCAGGAATGTATCCGTCATCCCATAGGGAAATATGGGGATGTTCTACAATGGATTGACCTGACCATGATCGGGGTATTGCCATTGCTTGGGTGAGGCTACCCGGTCCCACTGTAAGTTTATTTAGGGCTACTTCACGGCGTCTCTGCTGCATAAGGGGTATTCCCTGCAAGGGCTCGCCAGCTCGTATAAGTACTGCGCAGGGGTTGCCTTCTTCACTTGTTACGATATTGAGCATGTTATGAATGCCGTAGCACAGATAGATGTAGAGCGTTCCACCTTTTTTATACATAGGTGCAGTGCGAGGGGTATACTTTCCGCCAAACGCATGACAAGCTCGGTCCTGGATACCCCCATAAGCTTCCACTTCCGTGATCCGAATGGCTGTTGTGCCCTCAGGCTGAGAAACTACCAGTACCTTTCCCAATAAAGCTTGACTGACAGTCCAGACATCTTGTAAAAAAAATTCCTCATTTAGCTTTCTCATCTATGTAATTAGCACAATATAGCCGAAAGCCATACCGGCTGCAGCTCCACCTAAATGGGCCCAGTGGTTCATCACACTCATCCCTCTCCTTGCTTCATATATGGTGTAGAATATGTATATGAGGGCAAAAATCCATGCGGGTAAAGGGAGGACTAAAAAAACTAAGAGAGTGCTCTGGGGATTATGCACGATAAAAGCAAATAAAACAGCATTTACTACGCCTGACAGCCCTATGCTGACATGAGCTGGGTTTTTCCTGTAGCGGATATAGGTGGCTAGTCCACTTCCCATTATGCCCGCTGCTAATAAGGCAGCATAAAGAACTTTCCCGTAATACCTCTCTACTGAGGAGCCAAAAGAGTAAAAAACGAGTAGGTTGACTAAGAGATGTATCCAGTCTGAATGGAAAAATATGCTAGTGAAGAAGCGATACCACTCTTTATTGTGGGCTATGCGATAGGGGACGAATCCCCACTGGTGCCAGTAATACTGGGTATTATCCCGCCATGCCCACAGAGATACGGCTACACATCCTATTGCTACCAGAAGTGTAAGCTGCACTCCTGCGAAGGTAACTAATATAGTTCTGGCATAAGTTTTATTTTTGTGCCGCTATGTACTGGACTCTAGAGTTAGCCTCTTACTTAGAGGACGCCCCATGGCCCGCTACTCGTAATGAGCTAATTGACTATGCAGAGCGCACGGGTGCCCCCTTAGAAGTCATAGAGAATCTCCGAGAACTTCCTGATGATGATACTATTTATGAATCCTTGGAGGATGTATGGCCGGATTATCCTTCACGGGATGAATTCTTATTTGAAGAAGATGAAGACTAATTCCTCATTCTGAAAAGGTTATAAGTAGAGTGTCTCAAGTAGTTTTCGGTGTAGTTTTGGGTGTATCCATCCTTGTTTTTGCCTATCATGTGAAGCTCCTTCGCCGTACTATTCTTTTAGGGCGTGAAGCCTCCGTCTCAAGTAGCTTTTCTCAATCATTCCGTCAAATGCTAAAATACGCTCTATTACAGGCTCGTATGCTTGATCGCCCCGTAGCAGCCATAGCCCATTGGGCTATCTATGTGGGATTTTTGGTGGTCAATATAGAGGTGGTAGAAATTCTTCTGGATGGACTCACGGGAGAACACCGAATACTTGCGCCCTACTTAGGGGGTTTTTATGATGCTGTGATGGTCATCTCTGAGGTATTCATGGTGCTGGTATTTATTGCTGCGGTAGTTTTTCTGTGGCGGCGAAATGTGCTGCGTCTGCCTCGTTTTCATACGGCGGAGATGCGAGGGTGGCCTCCATTAGACGCAAATATCATCTTGTGGACAGAGATAGCGCTTGTCTTAGCCTTACTTATCATGAATGCCTCTGAGCAGCTCTTGCAAGAGCGAGGCATCTATAGGAGGGTAGGTACTTTCCCCATCAGTCAGTGGCTTATGCCTATCTTGGAGAGGATGGATAACCCCACACTAATAGGGGTGGAGCGAGCCGCATGGTGGATACACATTTTAGGTATTTTGGCATTTCTGAACTACATACCTTTCTCCAAGCATCTTCATATTTTTCTTTCATTTCCCAATACCTATTATGCCTCTTTAGAGCCTTCTGGAAAGCTATCTTCCTTACCTCAGCTTACTCCTGTGGTGGCTGAGGCACTGGGACTGGTTGAAACGAACTCAACCTCTTCTGAGGCTCCTTCTTCCTTAGGGGCTAAGGACGTAACAGACTTAACCTGGAAAAATCTGCTAGATGCTTATAGCTGCACAGAGTGTGGGCGCTGTACCGCCGTATGCCCAGCTCACATTACAGGTAAAAAACTTTCCCCTAGGAAAATCATGATGGATACTCGCGACCGATTAGAAGAAATCAAGAGACAACTCTATAAGAAAGGTAAGTGGGAGCCCGATGGGAAGGCTCTGCTGGGTGACTACATAACCCCTGAGGAACTGTGGGCTTGTACTACTTGCAATGCATGTGTAAGGGCCTGCCCCGTGCTCATAAATCCTGTCTCTATTATTCTCCAATTGCGGCAGTACTTAGTCATGGAGGCCTCCCAGGCACCAGAGACTATCAATGTGCTTTTTAACAACTTAGAAAACAATGGCTCCCCTTGGGCTTTTCCTTCTGCTGATAGGGGAAAATGGGCAGAAAAGTTATTAGAATCTTAGAAAGATGGCGGGAAAGTTATTATCTACTTGGGCTGCTGCAAGTGAGAAGCCTGAAATATTGTACTGGGTGGGATGTGCAGCGAGCTTTGATGACAGAGCGCAGAGGGTAGCTCAGGCTTTCGTCAGGCTTTTAGAGGCAGCTGGTGTGCGCTGGGGGATATTAGGAAGTGAAGAAACCTGTACAGGCGACCCCGCTAAACGAGCAGGAAACGATTTCCTCTTCCAGATGCTCGCCTTGCAGAATATACAGACTCTAAAGAATTATGAGGTCCAAGAGATTGTGGCTACTTGTCCTCATTGCTTCAATACCCTCAAGAATGAGTATCCTCAGTTAGGGGGAAACTTCAAAGTATGGCATCATTCCCAATATCTTGTGAAGCTCATTAGGGAGGGTAGGCTGCGCCTCACACAGGACAGGAAGAAAGAGAGGGTAGTCTTTCATGATCCTTGCTATCTGGGGCGAGCAAATGGGGAGTATGAAGCGCCTCGTTTTCTTCTAAGAGCAGTAGGGATGAGTGCTATAGAGTCGCCCAGATCAAAAGACTTTTCTCTCTGCTGTGGGGCAGGTGGCGCCCAGATGTTCAAAGAACCCGAACCAGGACGCAAAGACATAAACATTGAAAGGACAGAAGAATTACTGAGCCTTTCACCGCAAACTATTGCTGTGGGGTGCCCTTTCTGTATGACTATGATTACAGATGGTGTCAAACATTTAGGTGCTACTGATAAGACACGAGTGCGTGATATTGCGGAAATCCTCGCAGAATACCTGGGACTTTCGGAAACTTAATTTCTTGAAGCCAATCTTGGCTCTGTAGCCTCTATTTTCGGTGCTATGCATCTTTATATTTTGCCTGCTCCTCTTAGTCGGGTCTCGGGTGCTTATTGGATGTACCCGAGATGGAAGGAAGTAGCGCAAAAGGTTCGGCTCTTCTTTGTGGAGCGTCTTTCCACAGCGCGCTCTTGGCTAAAAAGCATGGGGATAGGGGAGGAAGCAAGACTCTTTGAGTGGAGCTCGCAGAAAGGAGACTGGGAGTGGGAAGCGTATGAAGCAGTTTTTGGGCAGCGTGCAATGGCTGCTCTTCTTAGTGATGCAGGGTTACCGGGTGTGGCTGATCCCGGTACTAGCGTAGTACGACGCGCCCATGCAGAAGGATACAAGATAATACCCTTGGCAGGTCCAAGCAGTGTTACTTTAGCTTTGGCAGCCTCGGGTCTCTCAGGTCAAAGTTTTACTTTTTGGGGTTACCCCCCCGTGGAAAAACAGGCACGCCGAAAATTTCTCTTTAAGGTATTCACGCAAGCCAAAGAAATGACCCAAATTCTTATGGAGACCCCCGCAAGAAATCAAAAACTATTCATGGAGATTTTAGAAAAAGCTCCACCTACGCTTTTGCTTTGTGTAGCCCATCATCTTACTGCAGAAGAAGGATTTGTACGCACAAAGCCTATATCACACTGGGAGAAGGTAGAGATTCCTAAGGCGCCTACGCTTTTTCTGCTCGGGCGGTAAGGGGCAGCTCCACTCCAAATAGCGTGCATCCCGGTTCACTATGAAGAAGGCGGAGGGTACCCCCATAACCTTCTATTATTTGCCGGCAGAGAGGAAGGCCTAAGCCTGTCCCTTCTCCTGGAGCTTTTGTAGTGAAGAGGGGCTCAAATATAGCCTCCTTGAGGGCAGGGGGTATGCCTTTCCCACTGTCTTGAATGAGTACTTGGGCTTTGTGCCCTTCTATGGCTGCTAATCTTATCTGAAGTTTTCCTCCCTCCGGCATAGCTTGTATAGCGTTCTGAATGAGGTTAGCCCATACCTGTTCCAGGCGAGCAGGGCTGGCGGTCACGTACAGAGTTTCCTCAGGCATCTCTAAGCTAACTTCAATTTTGCGCATGAGGGGCTTATAGAAGGAGATTGTAGTGGAGAGACTTTCTTGGAGAGATACCTTCTGGAGGGGAACATCCTCTATTCGGCGTACGTACATGCGAATGGATTGGACTCGCTCATATAGCTTATCTGCAGCTTCTTTTGCTCTTTGGACTGCCTGGTGGATAGAGAGTTCTTGCTGCCACTTTTTCCACATATCCTCTGAGCTCAAATAAGAGTGAAGAGCAGACCACTGGGAAGGCTCATACCCTAAAAAAGCTAATAACTGGACCTTATCTGGCGGAAGGGAAGGGTAAGCTTCCTGCCATGCCTTGCGCAGCTCTCGTACTCGGCTGGCAGAAGGATGCGGCTCTGCAGGAGGGGGAAAGTTTAGCTGCGTCTGTTTGTAACTTTCTTG
>JANXCJ010000101.1 GCA_025060275.1 Bacteroidia bacterium
TTTCCCGATGGAAGTAGTACCCTTTGACTTCTTTCTCTCGGGCTGCCCAGATTAGAGTTTCTATGGCATTTGTGAAGCGTACGCCGAGCCAGTTGGGCATAGGGTTTGTTTTGAGCCAGATTACATCATTCAAGAGCCAAAAGCCCATATCTTGTAGAATAGCCCCTATGCGATGAATGTTGTGATAAGTGCCTATGACCCAGAGGGTAGCCGTAGGCTTCATAACTCGGCGCAGTTCTAGTAGGTTTTTCCGAATGAACTCATCATACTCAGCGAAGCTGCTAAACTTGTCCCATTCCTCTTGTACGCCGATTACTTCGGTTTTGACTTTCCAGCGGCGAAGGGCTGCTTTGCGTTCGGGAAGCTGGAGGAAGTAGGGCGGGTCCCAAAATATCACATCTACACAGCTGGCAGGCAAGGTGGGGAGGATTTTCAAGCTGTCTCCGTGGATGACTTGATTTAGGTAAGGTATAAGTTCGTGAGCAGCTGCCATAGCTAGGGAACTCTGCCTAAACATGACTACCCCAAATATACAATAAACCAGCCTTCTTGGCTCGTTTATCGTTGGAGAATCCTCCTTTCTCAAGGCTTTGCCGCCATTTTCATAACGGAGCTGCTGGTCCCACCCATTCTCTCTATTTTGGGGGACTGCAGATGGGCTATTGACCCTTTTTATAGCGCAGGCAGAATTTCTATGGTACCGAAGTTATCATCTATCCTAAATATGCCCCTTATGCGAGGCAGAGGCTATCACAGGCTGAAAAAGGAATATCTGTATCTAAGCAGAAAGCGCTTCACTACCAGATAGAATTGACTTCCGCTGAAAGAAAGCAGAGGGGATTAGAGCTAAATGTTTATCTTTGAGTATGCCTCGGGCTCGCATCGTTTCTACTCCCACCGTTTTAGGCGGCAAGCCTCGGATTGCAGGCACACGCCTATCTGTACAGCTTATTTTAGAGGAGCTGGCTCAGGGTAAATCTTCTGATGAGCTGCTCAGCGCCTATCCTACGCTCACGCCCGAGGGGCTTCAAGCTGTATTCCAATACCTTCTGCGGCATGGAAAGCGCCTACTTACTTATGCCCCCTCCAAGCGTACCTCAAAGAAGAGCAAGACCTCTGCTTCCGAAAAGGTAAGTTAGTCTTTGGATATAATCGTGGATGAATGTGTGCCGAAAGAGGTGGTCAGCCTTTTGCGAAGCAAGGGCTATAGGGTCTTGTATTACGGAGAAAAACAGCGAAAGGGCGCAAGTGATGATGTGATTCTTGAGAAAGTTAGAAAATACGGAGCCATTCTCATCACAAGAGATGAAGACTTTGCCGTGAAAGCAGCAGTATCAACCTATGTAATCCTCATAAAGCGGTTTTCCATAAAGGACAAGTCTCTGAGCTCGGAGTTACTTAGAGTAGTGAGTTCTGAGGAGAAAACTCCTAAGCTTATCAAGGTGGGGACTTAGTGAAAGGAGTAGAGAGCATGCTGCTTCTCTGGCCTGCTACTTAGCTCTAACGAGGTAGAGGCTTGCGTACGACAGCTGAGCGGTTTAAGGATCAAGCCGATGGATCAGTCAGAGGCATTCCACCTTGCTGTACTCCAAAGGCGAAGAAGCACGGCTAAATCCTTGCTTAGAGCAGCCTGGGGAAGCTTTTGCTACCGAGGGTACTGCCACAGCTGGCGGGAAAGTAGGTGGGGCCCAAGTTTTTTATTTTACATCGGTCTTTCGTATCTTTGTGTGGGTTTCAGAGGGGAGAAGGCTGATCCTCTCCTCTTTTCCGAGACGAGGGAGGAGAGGCAGGCGGGGTGCGACTCCCCCTCCTCACAATGAATTCACTTCGCTCAGTCGCCAGCGTGTGGCGCTCCGCTGGCAGAGGGATTTTGAGCACTTTTCTGCTACTTTCTATCTCTCTCACACTAAGCTGCGAGAAAGTTAAACCCTCTCCAACACCTGCATCCTCTGGCGAAAAAGAGGCCTTTCTGAACTGGCGGGGAGTAGATATATGGGATTGGAGTTTCACCCTTCCCTTGGAAGAGGGTACAGAAGTCAGGGCTTTCTACTGCAGCGCGCCGTCCCAAACTAAGACCTTGTGTAGACTTGTATTTACCGAGGAAACTCAAGAAAGTTCGCCTCAGCGGAAAAGGAGGGCTATCGTTCAGTGTTATAGCAATACCAGTTGTCAAGGAAAGCCCGCTTGGGAAAAAGAGTGTGGTACTCGTCTGTATGTAGCAAACGCTTGGGATGACTGCGCTGAGCAGTTTCCAAATGCGGGGTGTGCTGTAGTAAGTTGGATCAGTGGGAGGCAGGGTGGGGGCGGAGGGAAGCTTTCGGAGTGGGCTCAAGCTATTTCTCAGTTACCCATCTCTGAGGAGGAGCTGGCTATTGCACGACTCGTTCTCCAGCAGGGTAAGTGGCTGATTCGGTCCTTGGAGATTCGACCCAAGTCTTCGGACTATTTCTTTCCTCCTTCTACTAGGTCTTCCGACACTCACTGGATGGTGAGCCGTGAACACCCCATAGAGCATGAGGAAACCTATCAGGATGCACCTTTTGGTCAGGTTCCGCCTATTCTCCTGAAGGGGCCGCAAGGGGAGGTAGAGTTTGATAGGGTAGAAGCTTTAGATCAGGTCGTCTTACCCGATGGCTTGAACGATATCTATCTCCTATATTCCCCTGGGAGGAGGAGCTGAAAAGGAGAACAGTTCGCTCCCGGAGCCATCCGCAGTGTCCATAGACATGGGGAGCGCCTGGCTAGCAGACATAGGGAATAGACCAGTGCCAGAGGAAGAACCTGGCAGGGCAGGTTGTATTCAAGATGCTTTCTTAGTAGGAGGAAAAGGCGGCGTCCTGAAGGGATTGGGATTATTGGGTGATTGCTGCTAACTTGCATTTCTCCTGAGGGGGTGATAGATCTGCCTCCTCTAGGAGGTGAGGGTGCGACTCCCTCCCCTCACTATGAACCTGTTTCGCCTAGTCGCCAGCGTGTGGCGCTCTGCTGGCAGAGGGATTTCGAGCGCCTTCGTCCTAGTTTTTGGGCTTATGCTTCATCCGCATCTTTTGCAAGCCCAGAATGGAGCTCCGTATAATATCCAATGTACTAAAGAGCGAACCGTAGTCTTTGAAACTGAATGTAGTAGCTTTAGAATCTGCGCAATTCTCGCCCGATTGTGTGTAGATAAGTTTGGTGGGCCGCTCGTATTAGCTCCTCTAATCAGCTTGGCACACGAGAACTATTCGACCCGTACTTTGACTTGCCTAATCAGGAGCTCAGCGAGAAAGACTTAGAGTTAGGAGACCCCTCAGTAGGTGAAGAGTTGGATATTGAGTTTTCAGCAGCCGAGGAGAGGCGCCTCATCGTTTATCCTAACCCAACCGAAGGGAAGGTAAACATACGGTTGATGGACTCTCCCGACTATGAAGTAATGGTGGTAGGTCAGAAAATGTCCCCTGCCATCCTTACCAAAGCTCAAGGGGGGAAGGAAGTGAGCGTATGTCTCCCTTCGCTTGGTCAGTACATTGTAGTTGTGCTGGAAGGGAAGAAAGTATGGAGTAGGATCGTTGTGAGGCAGTAGTTTTTTACTTCATGTTGGGGGTGCAGACAGCTCAGGTGGGCTGCACTCCCATACTTCAGATGAGCCTAAATCGTCTCTTTCCATTTCAAGTCGGCCCATGCAAGGGCTACTGCTGTAACTGGTGAGGAAGTAGGTGGAGCCCTCATTTTCTTTTATCTTTAATTCTTCTAACAATCGCATTTCATTCTGAATGTTATATCCAAGTGTCTGGTTTTGATGTACAATGACACAAGCCCATTTGTGAGAAAAAGCGTTCAGTTAACACTTGAAAAGTTCTCAGGGTATATTCGTTTCAGACACGAATCCTTGATAACATTATCTGATTTATAAATCTGGATATATAGATCATAAAAATTCACTTCCCCCTATCACTTAGTGGTCTATAATAGTATATCTCTTCCACTGCTAAGTTAGTGTAGCTTAAAGTTAAATGGTATAGTTACCCAATATTTTACTGGAATTGTATCTAATCTAGCCGGAGAAAAGCGTATATTTGGTAATTCTTTTTCTACGGCTTCAGTTAGGAACTTATGAGGAGAATTGATTACAAGGTGTCTTAAGTATTTGCCTTCTTCATCCACTAGTATTCGCACTACTACTTTACCTTGGATACCTGCTTCTTTTGCTAAAGGAGGGTATTGAATAAGGGATTTTATTTCTTCAAGATTCAGGGGTTGAGGCTCCTCGGTAACATTAGGCTGAGCAAATGGGTCAGGAATCTCTTCTCGGGTTAGAGGGGGATCAGAAGGCTCCACTGCGTTGTCGGAAGTAGTGTCGTTTGATGGGGAAAATAATCAGGCGAGGGAACTGATTCTGGTGCAGGTGGAATAGTAGGCTCGTGGGGAGAACTCAAAGATGGATTCTGTTCCCAAGATAAATCTTCAAAGGGATATATCCAGCGACGCAACTTTTCAGAGCCATATTCCGCATGAAGCATGTAGAGAAGCACTGCCAAACCTAAATACACTATTAGTTAGTATTATAAGTCTCATATTTTCTCAGTGGAGGTTTAGTTTACGTTCAACCCTATCTAAATAGGCTATAACAGATACGAAGCCTGCAAATAAAAGTCCCATCCATGGAGGTAATATTAGAACGATATACAGCAAAATTAGGGGTATAAGAATCCAAAGCAGGCCTCTCGTGAAATTTTTGAAAGAATAAAGAATATTTCCCGTTGGGCTCAGTAAATTGTATAAATCGGATTGGGGTGTAAAGTAAGTAACTAATCCTAAGCTGACAAAAGGCAGTAGCATAGAATGAAAAAATCCTCCTGGATTTATACTTCCATATAGAATTAGTATTACAAAAGATAATGGAGTTATGGCTCGTGAAATAGCCCATCTATATGAAGTTATCTTAGATAATGCAGCTTTTTTCATTTCCGTATCAGTAAATCCAGACTTTATTATCCCAACCATTGTATGATAATACCCAAATGAGGTGAAGGAAGAGCTCCATTTTCCAAAATATATTTGAATTTCGCTCAATATGTCTTCAAAGGGATTGCCTCTTTCGCTCGTAGCGCATAATTCGTTTTCATATATTAGAGTCTCGTAAGTATTATGCTTCCCATCATAGCTTAGTTCGTATTTGAGGAGTATTAGTTCCATACTGAATAATGCTGCCTCTTGAGCTACTATGGAGTCAAACCTCTGAAGGGATGAGCTTGATAGAGATAAGATAGCTTCGTAAGCTTCTGTACCCTTAGGAATTTCCTGTAACCCTTGCTTAATAAAGCTCGGCATTGCCCTTAATCTATATTCGCAAGTACCTATGTCTTCTAAATAAAGTCCTTTTTCAGGGCAGAACCCCCTGCGCCAGCGCGCTCCCTGCCGCAAAATGTCTTCTAAATAAAGTCCTTTTTCAGGACTTTCGTAGCTTAGGAAAGGTAAGTCCCCTTTCATAGTGAAGGGCTCAAGCAAATCTTCATGGTAATATGGTCTATATTGGACTTTGACAGAGTAAATCATTTTGGGATGTTTTCTACATAGCATTTCTCCGTATCCCTCGCACCTATTACAAGTTATCTCTCCTTTCCCATTACAGTCTTTACACAAAACTTTTCCATCTCCATGACACCCATAGCCAAGTTATGTACCCATTCCTGCATTCGCTACATGGATAATACCCTCTGCCATGACATTTATCGCATCTAATGTATCCTTTAGACCTGTAATCTTTCACGCGTCCAGCTCCATAACACTTTCTACATCTAACTTCTCCATGACCATCGCAGTTTCTACACCTGAGATGTCGGTCTCCCTCACATTTAGGACAGATTATATTGCCAGTTCCGCTGCAAATCTCACAACTTATCTTTCCGTCTCCTTTGCATTCTTCGCAAGTATACACCTCATCACAGCCAGGAATAGGGTCCAAGAGATACTCTCTGGACTCGATAGGTAACTGGGAATAGTCTACCTCAATTCTTTCTATGTACTCCCATGGATCAATACGACCACCCGAGGATATCCGCCCACCTTTGTAGGGCATTTCTACCTCCTCAATTGTCCTACTCTCAATAAGGTTTCGCATCTCTAATCTATAAACTTTGTAGACTTTGCCCTCTATATACTTGAGATTTACTTTTCTTAAGCTAAAAAGAGGGTCCTGCTCAACATTAGCTTTCATATTTTCCCATGCCGTCCTTATCTTTTCGGTGTATTCGCGATGGGGGGAGGACCTAACACGACTACTCATGCTACCCACTCCTGTTAGAAGCCCCTTCGTCTCTGGTTTTCCCTCCATCCGACTAACAGTAGCGAGAAGCAGAGGTGTTAGACCTAGCAGTTCTTCGGTATGTTGATTCTGTTCCATATCACAAATATACGGTGTGTGTAGGAACAGCGATTACGCCTATCACTTATTCGGTGACGGGTGCCAGTGGTGTGAATGTGACGGGACTACCTATGGGGGTGTCATGGAGTTATAATGCCAGCACGGGGGTCTTGACGATTAGTGGTGAGCCGACGCAGACGGGCACTTTCACCTACACGGCTGAGCCTGTAGGGTGTGGTACGGCTGCTGCAAGCGGGACGATAACAGTCAGACCTCTTCCTGATACAGCTGTTACTCAATCGGGCACTACCCTTACGGCGGTGGTACAGAGCGGTGCTACCTATCAGTGGATAAATTGTGCAACGAGTCAGCCTGTGGCTGGGGCTACGGGTCATAGTTTTACGCCTACGGTGAGCGGCTCTTATGCGGTGGTTATCACGCTGGGGGGCTGTATGGCACAGTCGGCGTGTTTCAGGGTAGATGTGACTACGAGTGTGGGCAGGTTTTTGGGAGAGGGTTCAGGCTGGCAGGTGTATCCTAATCCGAATAATGGCAATTTTGTGATACGGAATCAGCTGGGTTGGTTGGGTTGGTTTGAGGTGATAGATGGGTGGGGTCGTGTGTTGGGTGAGTATTCTATCGGAGAAGGAGAGCACAGTTTTCCTGTGCGGTTGTCGGCTGGGGTGTATGTGGTGCGGGAGCGGGGGAGCGGGACGGTGGAGCGAGTGGTGGTTGTGGAGTAAATCTAGTGTAGTTTATAGATGCGAGGGCCGTGCCTGAGGGGCACGGCTTTTTTTATATTTGTGTATGACTTTGTCGGAGCTGCGGGAGATAGCGAAGCGGCATGGGTTGCAGGTGGATGAGGGATTGTTGGAGTTTTTGGCGGAAGTGCTTTCTGGACGGGTGTCGGAATTTGATCGGCTGTGGAGTCGGATAGACGAGCGACTGAGGCAGGAGCGGGAGTATCTGGAGCGCTACTTCACGCTGCTCAAAGAGACGATGGAGAAACGATTTGAAGAGGTGGAGAAGCGATTTGAGCTGATATTTCGGCTT
>JANXCJ010000102.1 GCA_025060275.1 Bacteroidia bacterium
CTCTACGGCAGCCCCTGATGTATTTCTTGTAGGGGAAGGGTGGGTAGGACAAGTAGCCCGTGAGGGGCAAGCCCTATGGCTTAGTTCACCCCCCTCAGGTTATCTCCCCCTTACCTCTGGATTAGGGCAAGTAATGCCGCAAGCCTTAGCCGTTTTACCTGTTATTGCCGCGGAAAGTATAAGAGGAGTATGGGATACTGCCACTTTTTCAGAGTGGGAGCCCTCTCATAGAGAAGCAGCAGAAAGGTTACTTCCCTTCTTTTCAGTGGGGCTGCTACTTGTGGAGCAAACTCAAAAAGAGAAAGCATGGTATGAAGAAAGGCAGGCCTTTCAAGAGGATATCCTGCTCAAAAGCCAACTCATTCACACCTTGGAACAAGAACTCTCCCAAAACCAGCAGCAAAAGGAAGCTCTACATGCACAACTCTCAGAATCCCAAAGCCATCTTGAGCGCCTCCAAAAGAAGCTCCACTTGGAGCAGCAGCGTTGGCAGCATATTATCGCTCATCTCTCCGAAGCTATCGTCATCTTTGACGCTACAGGGAAGCCCCGCTATCTTAGTCCCGCTGTCTCTCGTCTCCTAGGCTATTCTCAGCAGGAACTCCAAGTATTCTTCAAATACGTTGAGAGTGCAGATACAGAAGTGGTGAAATCCTACTTTCAACAGCTTCTCCACACTCCCAATAAGTCCCTCAATATTCGTTTTCAGTATAGGCACCGTGAAGGGCACACCCTCTGGATAGAAGCCGTAGGAGAGAACTATCTCTCTGACCCCAGCATACAGGGCATTCTGCTTATCCTACGGGATGTAACAGAACAGCAAGAGTACGAAAAACAATACCGTACCCGTCTCAAATTCCAGTCTCTCGTAGAGAATTCACCTGATATCATATTTCGCACGGATAGAGAGGGTACTTTTTTATATGTGAACCCTACTATAGAGCGCTATACGGGCTATAGCCCTGCCCATTACATAAGAAATACTATCTATTCCGTAGGTTTTTCCTTAGAAGAGGTACGATTCTGGCAAGAATTCATTTACAGTGTCTTCTCCACTTTAGAAGTACAATCGGCAGAGATAGCTTTTCCATCGGTGTATGGAATTCGTCAGATGGCGGTGCGAGGTATCCCAGAAGCCGGACCCGAGGGTAATGTTGAAACTATAGTAGTACTTCTTCAGGATATTACTGAACTGCGTCAGATACAAGAGCAACTGCGCACGCAGAATCTCCGCTTAGAGCAAACAAAAGCAATACTTGAACAGCAAAAGCAAGAATTAGAAGAGAAAAACCGAGACATTTTAGAAAGTATCACCTATGCTCGTCGGCTACAAGGAGCTCTTATCCCCGGACAAGAAGGATTAGCCCAATTTTTTCCTGATAGCTTTATTATTCACTGGCTCAGGGATATAGTGGGAGGGGATTTCTACTGGTACGGGAGAGTAGATGATCACATAGTGATAGCGGTAGTAGATTGTACAGGTCATGGGGTTCCCGGGGCATTTATGACATTTTTAGGTTATACCCTATTAGAGGCGGCCGTAAGAGAAAGACATTTGCTGGATCCTGCTCAAATTCTACACTTTATGGATATGCGTCTGCGCCAGATGTTTGCAGGACAAGACACAGTACGAGATGGAATGGATATAGCTCTATGTATAATAGAGCCTCATAAGCGTCTTCTACGATTTGCGGGGGCTCATCGTCCCCTTCTTCTCTATCAGAACGCAAGGTGGCATCTTATTCCTGGTGCGCCGGCGGGCTTAGGAGGTGCCTTATGGCTAGACGAAGTCAAGCGGTTCCACACGCATACTTTCTCCTATCAGCCTAATGATCAGCTTTACCTTTATACGGATGGATATTTAGATCAATTCGGCGGTGGAGGAACGCAAAAACGCTACTCCCATAAACGGTTTAGGGAATTTTTAGCTACTTGGGGACATCTACCCATGATAGAGCAGAAGAAACGACTCACCGAAGAGCTACGAGCCTGGATGGGAGACCTACCCCTTACTGATGATGTTACTGTATTGGGGATTCGCTTATAAGTATTTATTCTATCTTTGTGATGGATATGGTAGCTACCCAGCCAGAACTTCTACATAGGCCTGCCCTTTCGTACGCGTACCCCCTCTATAGAAACATGTTAGATAATAGCATCGTCTTCATCTATCATGGTCCTATAAGTCCAGACCTTGTGGTAGATGTTCTCAATCTTGTAGAATACCGCTTGGGGGATAAGGGAGAGGATAGGCGCATCAGTAAAAAGTTATTCAATATAATGGTAGAGACCTTTGTGTTAGGAGAGCAGCAGAGCAGAGGACATGCCGCCCTGATAGTAAGACAACTACCCTACCTCTACTCTGTAAGTATAGGAAGGCGGATTTCAAGTCCCTCAGTCTATGAGGTGAAAGCCTACTTAGACTGGGTAAACACACTTTTACCTGAACAGCTAAGAGAAGAATATCATCGGCTCCTTCAAAATAAGGCCCCTGAGCTGCCTCAACATGTTGGAGGTATCCCCTCTATAAGCATCTTAGATTTGGCCAGAAAGTCCAATGACATTCTACATTATAACTTTGAGTACTTGGATGCTGAAGATTCTTTTTTTTCTCTGGAAGCCCGAATCCGAAAAAACATATAGCTTATGGAAGCCTTAAGAATAGAATCAACGCATAAGACGCCGAGGGTCATATTAGACCCGGAAAATGGTATATTTGAATTCTCGGGTCGGAGCATTCCAGAAGACTCGGTAGGATTCTATCTACCTATCCTGGATTGGCTAGAAAAATATGCCCAGCAACCACTGCCCCAAACCCATGTGCGATTTGACTTGGAGTACTTTAACACAAGTAGCTCTAAAAACATATTAGAAGTACTAAAGCGACTAGAAGCTATCCATACTGCTGGGCATGAAGTAAGGGTTACATGGTATTATGATGAGGATGATGAAGATATGGAGGAGACAGGGCAGGATTATCAGGCGCTTCTAAATCTTCCTATTGAGCTTGCGGTGAAAGTCCAATCCTAAGGAGCCTATGAGTATGACTTATAGCTATTACAAAAACATGCAGCTAAACAACATCATCTTTGTCTATCAAGGTGAGGTAACTGCCGATTTGGTCTCTTCTATTCTCCAAATGATAGAGAACAAACTGGAAGGGGAAGGTGAGGATAGGAAAGTCAAAAAGCGAGTCTTCAACGTGATGGTGGAATGCCTCCAAAACGTATACCATCACTTGGATGCTCTCCCCCCAACTGACCCAAGCAACCCCATCAAGGATAAAACCGCTCTCCTTATGATTGGAAGAGAGGAAAAAGACTATTATATCATTACAGGCAATCACGTACTGAATGATCGTATTCCGGACCTTAAGTCTCGCTTAGACCGCATCAATCGGGCTACCAAAGAGGAATTGAAGCAGCTTTACCAAGAAGTACTTACAAGCGGTGGCTTCTCAGAAAAGGGCACGGCAGGGCTAGGTATGATAGATATTGCCCGTAAATCTGGTCAGCGTTTAGGATACGACTTCCACCCCGTCAATGACAGGTATTCCTTTTTCAGTTTAGAAGCTCGGATTTCCCGCATAGTAGATAAGTAAATAACTTTGCGTTGCCCATGCGAAACCTCGTTATAGAACCTACTTCCAAAACGCCTAAGGTCATACTGAATGCTGACCTAGGTATTTTTGAAATAACGGGACGGAGTATCCCTGAAGATGCCATAGGATTCTATCGGAAAGTCTTGGACTGGATAGAAGAATATAGTAAAAACCCTCTTACCGATACGACCTTTAAGTTTCAGTTAGAGTACTTCAATACTAGCTCTTCAAAATGTTTGCTAGATATCTTTCGCAAATTAGAGCGGATGCATAAGAACGGACACAAGGTCAGCATTCGGTGGCATTATGATGCAGATGATGAGGATATGGCAGAGACAGGTCAGGACTATCAGGCCCTTTTGGATGTACCCTTTGAACTTGTACCTGTATGAGCCAAGATAAACATGCTTTTGTGGAAGAGACAGCTTTCTTGGAGGAAGCGCGCAGTAAAATTGAGGTGGTAGGACTTTCTCCAGAAGCGTGGCGAGAGGCTTATGCAAAAGTGATAGATAATTATGAACGGCTTCTAAAGGTAGTAGAAGTTCTCACCCACCAAGCTACCCAGCTTGAAAACAAATTAGAAAAGGCCCGCGCCCAACTGGAACTTCAGAAAAAGGCACTAAGCACAGAAGTAGAAGGATTAGAAAAGCAAATTCAGATACAGCAAAAGGAAGTTCATAAAAAAGCCCAAGAGCGGGATATCCTATATGACAGGATGGGAAAAACACGCATGATGTTGATTGTAGTCTTTGCCGTCCTATTAGTGGTAGTTTCTTTCATGGTATATTATCTCTTTGTGGACACAGCGCGCATGATTGAATTAGTCAAGCAAATCCACGGCATAGAGACAAAATGAATAGAAAAACTAAGTACTTTTGACCTATATGAGTATTAGTAGCACGCGAAAAGACCTATTCGCTGAAGAAGAACAGCTCATCCAGCAAGGAAGACTTACCCTGGCAAAGATAGACCTCACAGAAGAACAATGGCGGGAGGAATACAAACGCATGATAGAAGCATATGAAAAGCTACTCATGAGTGCAAAGACCCTCACCCGCATAGCTGATCGTAATCAGAAGCGCCTAGACGAGATGAATGCAGAACTGGAACGCCAAAACTCCCTTCTTAGAGAAAGAGAAGAGGAAGCAAAGAAGCACCAGAGCTCCTTAGTGCATAACTACCAGAAAATTGTAGAAGAACAATCTGTCATAGATAAAAGAGTAGGACGCGTGCAAATAGCCCTACTATTCATGATTACTATTCTCACAGTAATGATCTTGTTCATGTTATATTATCTCATTCTGGCTCCTCATCAAGCGATATACTGGATGGAAAGATTTCAGGCGTCTAAATGAAAGCTGGAATGCTCTTTCTCGTAGGATGGATGCTGGATACACTACTTGGGGTACAATGCAAATATGGAAAATTAGAAGTAGGCACAGATGGCGCCTGTATCAAAGTATGGATAAAAGAGTCGGATAGGCAACTCCTCTTAATTGCTCAGGAAAGACAACAAGACGGGCGCTGGCTTGTGCTTCATAAGGTATGTATAGACCGTTGGTCCCTTCCTAAAGAATATTCACTGTGCGTTTCTGGTGAGAAGCCAGGAAGATATATCCGATTTGTTCTCCAAGGCATTAGAGAAACAAGTGGGATAAAAGTCTTATATGAAGGATATCCCTGGGGAGCTCCTACTCCTGCTCCTGCGATAGAAATTACACAAGATACCCCTCCAAAGCTAAACTTGAGTTTTTTTGGAGAAGGGAACTACCTGCTGCGCTGTTATAACCGCTTCGGCGAAGAGATTTTTACTATCCCGATAGAAGCGCGGAAAGACCTACATCTTTCTTATGCCTTTCCCAAGGTACTGAGGGGTATTTTTCTGATTAGGCTTTACGAAGTAGGCACTGGAAAGGTAATAACAGAGAAACCTGTAAGGCTCTAAAAAAGCATGCACAAAAGTGAAGTGGTAGCCGTATTAGGCGCCGGCACGATGGGAACAGGAATAGCTCATGTATTTGCTCAATATGGCTATCATGTGGCATGGGTAGAAGTAGATACAGAAAGATGGGAAAAAGCTAAAGCCATAATTGCACAGAATACAGAACGGCAGGTAAAAAAAGGCATCCTCACTCCCGAAGAGCGAGAAGCTATATTCTCAAGATTGACGTTCTATGACAAAGTCGCACCAGCCGTAAAGGAGGCTGTATTAGTCATAGAAGCCATCCCAGAAGATGTAACCCTCAAGAAACAGGTATGGCAAGAAGTAAGCCAATATGTGCAAGATTCAGCTATTTTGGCTACAAATACCTCTTCTATTTCCATTACGCAGCTCGCTGCCTCTGTAAAGCACCCTCAACGCTTCATCGGCATGCATTTCATGAATCCCGTACCTGTAATGCGATTGGTAGAGGTAATACGAGGCATGCAGACCGATGATGCTACAGTGGAGAAGGTGATGGAGTGGGCACGCAAACTGCAAAAAGAGCCTGTCTTAGTGCAAGACTATCCCGGATTTGTCTCCAATCGCATACTCATGCCCATGATAAACGAAGCTATTTATGCCTTGTATCAAGGAGTAGCCAGCCGAGAAGCTATAGACACTGTCATGAAGTTGGGTATGAATCATCCGATGGGTCCTCTGGAGTTGGCTGATTTTATCGGACTGGATGTTTGCTTAGCCATCCTCAAGGTGCTTTATGAAGGCTTTGGAGACCCTCGCTATGCCCCTTGCCCCTTACTTGTGAAAATGGTCCAAGCAGGCTATTTGGGACGCAAAAGTGGTAAGGGCTTCTACGACTACTCCTAATGCAACTATATTCCTTCACAGTTAGTCCCTACGAAGAGAATAGCTACCTGCTAATAGCTGATACAAAGGAAGCATGGGTAATAGATCCAGGCTTTTACACAGAGCATGAGAAAAAAACACTAGAAGATGTCCTACTACAAGAAAAGGCAACCCTCACTGGAATTTACCTCACACACGCCCATATAGACCATATTTTAGGGGTGGCGTGGCTGGTACAGAAATATGCTATACCGCTTTTTTATCATGCCTCTGAAGAGGTAGTGTATCAACATGCAGCGGAATGGGCAAGTTGGATGGGTCTTCGGTACTCACAGGGCCCTAAACCCCAGAGATACCTAACAGAGGGAGAAGTCCTTTACTTAGGAGGAGAAAGGGTAGAAATACTCCATGTGCCGGGCCATTCGCCTGGTCATGTGGCTTACTATTTTCCTTTTCGCAGGTGGCTATTTGCAGGAGACGTACTCTTTCAAGGTAGCATCGGTAATTATACTTTACCCTTAGCCAATTATGATATGCTTATGGACTCTATCTTTAAAAAAATCTTACCCTTAGGGGATGATGTAAAAGTGTGGCCTGGGCATGGTCAAGCTACCACAATCGGAGCAGAGAGACGCCTAAATCCATTCTTACAACCTGAATGAAATATCAGATAGAGCGAAGAGACGAAGGAGTCATATTCCGCCCCCTAGAGAATAGACTAAATGCTCATCATACTCCCGTATTGAAATCAGAATTTGCCGTACTTGCTCACAGTCAGGTGTCCAGACTATAGATAGTACCGTTCTAAGCGCGCTATTACTTTTGCGGCGATTACTGGAAGAACAAGGGCGCCAACTTGCCGTAGTAGCGCCCTCTGCTTCCGTCCAGTCCGTCTTTTCTCTCTCTAAATTAGATGAAATTTTTACGCTTATGCCGACGATAGAAGATGCTTTACTTTATCTAAAGAATCAAGATGTCTTACTAGCGAAAAAAGCCGAGGAG
>JANXCJ010000103.1 GCA_025060275.1 Bacteroidia bacterium
GGATCGTCGTAGGCAGGTATCCAGTGGCGATGGTCAATACCTTGCCCTTGGGTCCATATCTGCTTGCGCGCCCGTCCTGTTTTGTCTTTCCATCCAATGAAATAGATACCCTTACGCGGCGTAGCCATGTAGCGAATAGCCAAAGAGTCCCTTTTGCCAACCTGCAAAGGAGAGGGGAAGTAAAGAATGAGCTGCTCCCCTGTATTACGAAATCTTATAGGTTGGTCACGAAAGCGTGCCTCTTCCACTTCTATTTGTACAGCGTCTAATACTAAGCTATCTATCCCAGGGCGTAGGGGTTCAAATATGTGGGTAACTAAACCATATACTACTCCCTTCTCTGGTGCAAAACGAACTTGAAGGCGCATGTGCTGCATATCTACCATCCTTTCCCGAGGGATATAGCTTTGAGCTAAAAGTATCGCTCCTGCAACTACGAATGAGAGTCGCATCATGGCGCAAAGGTAAGAGGCAGTTGTACCTTTGGATGCCAGATGGAATGGGAGGAGGTCAAGGCTGCTTGGAAAGAGCTATTTGACAGCGTAAGAAGGTACGAAGAGAGACTCCAAAGTGAGCTCTCAGAAGCTGTACAGGAAAGAGACGTAGCGCGGCTGACTACCTTGAAGAAACAGCTGAAGCTCCTGGGTCGGATTCAGGTAGGTTTGAAGAAAATTCTTGCCCTGATTGAGGAAGTCATATAGAGATTATTTTTGTAGGAATGTGGGCTTTTATTTGGTCTCAGGTAGGACTGTGGTGTGGATGGGGGGGGCATACAAGTCAAAATGATTTAGTTGCATTAGCTGAGCGCTGGCATCGTTTCTATGGGTGGGGTGGAGTAGGCGTGCGCTTTATTCCAACAAGAAGGCTTCAACCCATGATATACTGGGAGGGCGGACAGTTTATTAGCCAGGACAGAAATAAGCGTGCATTTAGTCGGACTCGGTGGGGTGCTGTAGGTATTGGGCTACGTCTGAGATTTTTGAGAAAGGGCTTTTCTCCTATTCTGGAGACTACTTTAGGTCGGCTGACCGCTTCACCCCGAACAATGGAGGGAAGACCTATCACGGGCAGTCCTGCCTCACTTTCGGCTAACTTTTTAGGATGGGGAGCTGGAATAAGCTGGCGCTTGAATGAATGGGTAGAGTTAGGCCTCTTATATCTTCGGAGGCGTCCTCAGACATCTGCTTTGGAGGGCATTTCAGGTCCTGCTCGTGATAGATTGGAAGGCTTTATGGGGCAACTCACCCTGCTTCTCGGCGAGAAAAGTGAAAGCTCTTCGCGTTTTCAATGAGTCAGGAGCCTAGTGGAGTATTTGATATGCTAGGTCCGATTATGATTGGACCTAGTAGCTCGCATACAGCGGGGGTGGTACGGATTGCCCGGGTAGTCTATTTTCTTTTAGAAGGTTCTCCCGAGGAGGCCTCTATTAGCTTCTATAACTCCTTTGCCATGACCTATAGGGGGCATGGGAGTGATAAGGCTGTTTTGGCGGGACTGATGGGGATGGCTGTAGATGATGAACGCATTCGGGAAGCCCTCTCTATTGCTGAAGAGAAGGGTATTCGCTTCTCCTTTGATCCCGTTGTGAGCTCAGCTAAGAGTCATCCCAATACTCTAGTTATTCAAGCCCGTCGGGGAAAAAATGAAATCAAAGTAGAGGGTATTTCTCGGGGCGGCGGACTTATTCTCATCACTGCTGTGAACGAGCTTCACACTAATTTCACAGGGCAATTGCCTACATTAGTAATAGAAGCTAAGGACCTTCGTGGGGCTGTAGCATTTATCTCAGCGATTCTTAGTAATGACGAAGTGAATATTGCTACCCTGACGGTGAGTCGTAGAGCAAAGGAAGATATGGCACTCCATGTGTATGAATTAGATGAGCCGCCCCGAGAAGCCACGCTGAACTACATCCAAAGCTTACGTTGGGTTGCTAAAGCAAAACTTCTACCCCCTGTGTAAGGTATCAGCCTGTTAGGTTTATCCTACTTTTTCTAGCATGAGATAGCGCCGCCAGCTTTGATCCAATTCTTCTGCGCCTCTGAGCCAGAAGAGAAGATAATGGGGACGGCGGGGTTTTATAAGGAGGCTCATGCCTGCTTGTTCAGGGGTGCGGTTTCCCTTGCGTCTATTACAGGGTTCGCAGGCTGTTATTAGATTTTCCCAGCTATCTGTACCCCCTTGGCTACGAGGAATGATGTGGTCTATTGTAAGGTTATGAGAAGTGCCGCAGTACGCACACCGGTAGCCATCTCTTTTGAATATATTTTGCCTCGTGAGAGGGACATTTTTGTAGGGCACTGGTATGTAGCGCAAAAGTCGTATGATGCTGGGCCATGGGTACACATGGCGAGCCGTGCGCAGCTCACGACCAGGACGGACCTCTACAATTTCTGCTTTCTCAAGTAGTACAAGTATGAAGGCGCGTCGCCATGTCGTTATGTGGATTGGCTGGTAGTCATAGTTGAGCACAAGGACGGACACGGCTACCAGTTTTTACTAAATAACGAAATTCTTTTCCATCTGTGTGCGATAACTGTGGAAAGTGTGCGCGAATAAGCTACGCGCCCTTGCTATGTGCACACCTCCTTCTGGCGTGGCGTGTAGAATGTGAACTTCATCCACGGCTATTCCAACGTGAGAGATACGAGAAGAATCCTGTGAAGGAGTGAAGAAAACTAAATCGCCCTTCTGGGGTTTATGAATGAGAAGGGTAGCTTCGGCTTGTTGGTAAGCATCGCGAGGTAGGAGTCGTCCGGCCAGGCGATAGCTAATTTGGGTTAGTCCTGAGCAGTCAACCCCTGCAGGAGTTTTCCCTCCCCATAGATAGGGTGTTCCCTTGAATGTGTTCCATATCAGTTGCATGTTGAGGGTTTCTGCAGGGTTAGGCCATTTCTTGAGAGCCTGCATAGGAATACGAAAGGTGCCTATGGCGGTAATCCAGCCTGAAGGGGGGGTTAGCGTCCCTATAGGTACGCGCCCAGTTCTTTTACCTTTATGAAGGAGAGGAGCCCAAGGCTTACATACAATAGCCAATTCTTCTTCATCTCTCCATGCGGACATAAGAGCACCAGCTGGTATCCAGCCTATGTATCCATCTATCCAGCCTCTTACGAATAGCCATCCCCTCTCCTCCGTGAGTATTTGTTGAGGTTCGCCCCAGAGGAGCTGAGAGACCATTTCGCTTCGGTGGGAGGGTTCAGCTCTAAGCGGTACTATGCTTTGGCGGGGTATCCAGACCCATTCACCTTCCATAAACATGATAATGTAAGAGGTTATAAGCTACATTCTCTACTACTCCATGCCATTCTCCTTCATGCTCTTCTGTAATCTCTCGGAGGAGTTTAGTAAAAGCCTGGGCTATCCCCCCTACATATTTTATGCGTCTGGGAGAGGGCCACCTTGCCCAGGTTCTTCTTACGAAGCTTCTAAGTCGCTGTCTGACCAATCCAGCTATCCACTCATGGCTAATGCATGTAGATAGAAAGGGGGCAAAAGCTGCTAAGGATTTGGAGGGGGTGGGAGAAGTATAGACTAACCTCCGTATGTCCAAAGCTGTTTTTAAGGGGGGTGAAAAATAGTGCTGAGCTCTTATCCATGTCCAAAAGGCGCCGGTAATCTCACTCGGCACTTCATCATGGAGCAGAGCACTGATAAAGTGTCTGCCCAAGTCAGCTCCACTTCCGTCATCTCCGAGAAGGTATCCATGCCCTCCTGCTTGTAAGGTGATTTGGCTGCCACTCCATTTCGCACAGTTGGAGCCTGTGCCTAATATTCCTACTATTCCTGTCTGCTTCCCCCATGCAGCTCTCGCAGCCCCTAATAGATCATGATGAACTTCTACATATACGGGAGAATTGCTTGGCAGAGCATTTCGTAGGAGATGCTGCATTTTCCTTCGGCTTTCTTCTGTATGTAGGGCTGGGCCATAATAATAAAGTTCTGTAGGAGCTTTCCTGTGCTCTTGATTGAGAAGAAGGTCCAAAGTCGCTTGCGTTTTTTTCCATGCTGCCTCCCACCCCACTACTTCTACATTGAGGCCATCTTAATTTCTCCGGAATTCTAAGCCCTCCCATCCATTTTCTTATTCATAAAAGGCCCATGCTACCTTTGTGGCGCCCGCGTCTGCTACCCACACACACCGCACAAGAACAAATCTAAGTTGGAAGTATTTTTTTCTACCTTCGCAAAGCTTATGGCAGCTAAAGCGACCAAGGAAGTATCCTTAGAAAGCAAGATTGTAGAGTTGTACAAGCAGCTTGTGGTAGAAGGCAAGATCAAGGGGATGAGTGTCTTCTCCTTTTGCAAAATGTTAGAGATTTCTGAGGCTGACTTTTACAAGCATTTTGCCTCTTTAGATGCAATCGGCCGCAAAGTATGGACTACCTATGCAGAAGAGGTGATTAGTACGCTCAAAAACTCCGATACGTATGCTTCCTATTCCGCGAGGGAAAAAATCCTTGCCTATTTCTTCACATTCTTTGAGCATGTGGTGAAAGATAGGAGCTTTATAGGGAGAACTTATCAGAGTTTTGGGCTTTTGCGTGGCTATCAGCGAAAGTTTCGCTCTCATATGGCGGAAGTGATTCAGGAAGGGGTAATTGCTAACGAAATCCAATCGCGACACTTAGAGAACTTATATCTTGATGTTCTGTGGGGCATACACTGGGGGCTTATTCGGTTCTGGATGAACGATGAGTCGGAGGGATTCCAGGATACAGAAAAAGCGATAGAGACGTACTTGAGAGTACCTTTGGAGCTGATGGGGCAAAATGTTCTGGATAGTGCTTATGAAGCGCTGCGTTTCACCCTAAATCGGCTCAAGATACCGCGGATTACGATTTTATCTTGATAGCGGAAAGGTCGGTAGCGAGAAGGATAGCAGAGCTAAGTGAAGCCCAAACGCTGGGGATGGCCCAGCGGGTACGGGAGCTAAGGGCTTCTGGCAAAGAGATAGTCTCTCTTCTCTTAGGGGAGCCAGATTTCCCAGTACCTTCTTTGCTTCAAGAGGCAGCTATTCAAGCTATCCGCGAGGGCTATGCCCCTTATCCGCCTGTACCCGGGCTGAGTTCGCTTAGAGAGGCAATCGCCTCTTACTATCATAAGCATTATGGGCTTCCCTTTGAACCTTCCCAGGTGGTTGTGTCCAATGGCTCTAAACAAGCAATTTACAATGCGCTGCTGTCCATTTTGGAGCCGGGTGATGAGGTGATTGTACCTGCTCCCTATTGGGTTTCTTACATCCCTCTTATTCAGTTAGCGGAAGGAGTGCCTGTGGTGGTCTCCACCACGCCCGCTGAAGGATATAAACTGACCCCAGAAAAGCTTGCGCAAAGACTTTCCTCTCGTAGTTGTGCTATTATATTATGTAGCCCCTCAAATCCCACGGGCAGTGCCTATACACCTGCTGAATTGTCTAGCTTAGCAGAGGTTTTAGAAAGTTATCCTAAGGTATGGATTATATCAGATGAGATATACGAGCTAATTCGCTACGGAGGCAAGCACTTCTCTCCTGCGCAAGTGCCCCCTTTGTATGAAAGGACAATAGTATGCAATGGGTTTTCAAAGGCATTTGCCATGCCGGGGTGGCGCTTGGGATACTTAATTGCTCCGCTTCCAGTAGCGCAAGCGGCTATAAAAGTCCAAGGGCAAACTACGGCAGGAGCAAATATTATTGCGCAAAAAGCTGCATTGGCGGGCTTACAAGATGATATACATAGGCTTGTGGAACCTATGATTAGCGCTTTCAGAGAAAGGCGAGACTGGATTTATGAGTATATCACCCAGCATTTGCCTGAAATGGCTCCCTACTTGCCGGATGGAGCCTTTTACTTCTTCCTGGATATTGCAGCCTTCATAGGTCGTTCCACTGCTAAGGGAAAGGTGATTCAATCTGCAGATGATATTGCTGAATATCTTTTAGAGGAGGGTGTCGGAGTAGTTTCTGGTACAGGGTTTGGGTCTAAGCGGCACATTCGGATTAGCTATGCGGTATCCCTCGCAAGTATTCAAGAGGGTATGCAACGCATGATGAGGGCGCTGCGTGCGCTGGCTTAGGATAGGCTCTGGGGTATTTCTTTTTATTCTTTCTGCTATCAGTCTATGGGAAAGTATAGTCCCGGCTTACAGGTTTCAAGAGCCGAGCCCTTTTTCCGGGGAAAAGTGGTATAACCCTTTTGCGGGGGATACGCTCAAGTGGCAGCGAGCTAATTTCCACATCCATAGCAAGAATCGCTTAGGCATAACGCCCGGCTATCAGGATGTTCCTACTATTCTAAGGGTGTATGACAGCCTTGGCTTTCAGTGTATAGGTATATCAGACTACCAATGCATAAATCCTCGTAGTCCTATCCCGCTCTACGAACACGGTTGGAACATAGGCAAGGTGCATCAACTTTGTTTTTGGGCGAAAGAAGTGAAATGGATAGATTTCCCTCTCTTACAAACCCTCTCTACCAAGCAGTTCATGATAGAATTTCTTCGTCCTACTTCGTCTTTTTTAGTTCTGGCTCATCCTCGTTTTCTTCATAGTTATACAGGGGATGAGCTGAAATACTTAGGGGGTTATGATGCTATAGAATGTCTCAATCGGTATGGGGACTCCATAGCGGAGTGGGATAGTGCTCTTTCTGCTGGCCACTACGCCCCTATCTTAGCCCATGATAACGTGCACGATGTATATAATCCTCACCAGATTGCCTCTCGCTGGACAGAGATTGCTATCATGGATGGTAGAAATAAAGATGCTCTCAAAGAGGCCCTTTTAGCAGGGCGTACAGTAGGATATAAGAATCGCACGCCTTTTCCCATAACCTCTTCTTACCCTCTTTTTAGGCAAATCCAAATGCGGGGAAATACGCTATTTGTCCAGGTTTCCCAGAAAGTGGATACGCTGAGGGTAGTGGGGCAGGGAGGACGCGTACGGGCTTGGGCATGTAGTACCGATAGTCTTTCTTATGAGGTTACACCTGGAGACACGTATTTACGTGTGGAGGCCTATACTCCGAATGTAGAAGCATATACAAGCCCTTTAGTACGAGGCGGGCCTAAAAGACGCCCCATACCGCCTCGTGATGTATTATTGACTTTCATAAGGCGGGGTTTCTTTATTCTTGTGGGGGTAGCGCTACTTTTCCTAAGTTTTTTTCTCCTAAGACTCTTTCCTTCCAAAGGCGCCATATTACCGCAGGATAAACCTCCCTCTCCACCGCTTGAATAAAAGCCTCCACTTCTTTGACAGATAAGCCTATAATAGGTAGGCGAAGCTGATAAAGAATAGGCCCTTTATCATACTCCTCTTCTACTTCATGAATAGTGAAGCCACTCTCGGATGCGCCTGCTGCTAACACTGCGGCATGAACCTTTCTGCCATACATTCCTT
>JANXCJ010000104.1 GCA_025060275.1 Bacteroidia bacterium
GTAGGCTCCCATGACCAGTAGCGAATAATAAGCCATTTGGGGATGGTGTCCTCCTGCTATTCCCGCCCACCCAAGTAGGAGTAAAATCACCCCTACTAAGTACTGAGAACGATGCAAATGTCCCATTCCAGCCAGCACATAGGGCACGGAAAAAAGTACTATACTCTTGCCCCAGTGGGTAGCTACAATCATATTCGTATAGTAGCTTGTTAGGACAAAGCCAAAGGCACCCGCCAAAGCCCAACTCCATTTAGCCCCCTCTACCCGAAGGAAGAGGAAAAAACCCAATAGCCCCACGAAAAATATAAGAGGTGGATGATGCCTAAAAAGAGGTCCTAATAAAGCAGGTAAATGCCGAAAGTACTGCCCTTCAGGATGATAGTAGACCAAGTATGCAGGCATCCCAGAAAAAAGGTGGGGCGCCCATAGAGAAGAAGCCCCCCTTTCCTTCTCCACTTTTTTCATGGGGTACATCATGTATTCCTGCTGAATCAGGTCTAAGGCTTTGAAGCGGTATCCCTGATATAGGGGGAGGAAATATAATACACTAAAAACTATCATAAAAAGAATGGGCAATCCCCACTCTAATATCCATTTATAACGCATCGTACCAAAGTTATCTAAACTTTGTCCTGTGAATCTTGAGGACATATTAGCTCGGGTACAACGGCTCCGTTGGCGTCTAAGCAAGCCTGTAACTAGCTTTTTGGTGGGTCCTTACCGATCTACCTTCAAAGGGGAAGGGATAGAATTCGCTGATGCCAGACCCTATGAAAGGGGAGATGATCTCCGGCGGATTCACTGGAGTCTATCCGCTCGTAAAAATCAGCCTTATATCTGGCTAGGACAGGAAGAAAGAGAGTTGAGTTGCGTGATAGCTATTGATAGAAGTGCTTCTATGCGTATTTCCCCTCTCAAAGAGCAAATGACCTTAGAAGCAGCTGTGGCCATGGGACTCTCTGCTATGCTCAATGGAGACAAGGTTCGCTGGGTTTCTTTTACCGATAGGATAGAATTCTTCTCTCCCGCCAAACGCGGCGAAAGACACATTTGGGGCTCGCTTGCTCACCTTTTAGCTCAAAAGCCCAAAAGCCGAAAAACCTGTCTCTCACCCCTGCTGAGCTGGTTCGCAATGTTACACAAAAGAAGAGCCCTCCTCGTTATCATTTCAGACCTTTTTCTCCAAGATGAAGGAGAGATATGGAGGTTGGTAGAAGCACTTGCTATCAAGCACTTCGTATGCTTAATTCGTCCTCTCACGCCCGAGGAGGCATTAGACCTTCCTTGGGGTATGTTACCTATTCAGGAAGTAGAGACGGGGATAAGAGCTACAGCAAAGGGAGGGCTATCTCTTCCCCTCCTGCCCATTACTAGGCTTAGAATAGCCTCCCTTACATCCGAGTCCGATATCCTACTTACCCTTCGTCAGGCTCTCCTACCCCCTTTACATTAGAAAGAACTCTATACCTTTGCACCCAAACTTTCCGCCTATGAGTAATATAGAAGAAAGAGTCAAAAACATTATCGTAAACAAATTAGGTGTAGAACCCGAAAAGGTCACACGAGAAGCTACTTTCACTAATGATTTGGGAGCGGACTCATTAGATACGGTAGAATTAATCATGGAGTTTGAGAAGGAATTTGGAATCTCTATTCCAGACGAAGTAGCAGAAAAAATAGAAACAGTAGGGGACGCCATTCAATATATTGAACAGCACGCAAGCGCCTAATGCGGCGTGTAGTAGTTACAGGGGTTGGTGCCCTTACACCTGTCGGCTTAAGTGCCCCCTCCTATTGGGAAAACCTCCTAAAAGGCACAAGTGGTGCAGATTACATCACACGCTTTGACGCCTCCAAATTTCGCACTCGCTTCGCTTGTGAATTGAAGGGCTTTGATCCTCAAGCCTACATAGATCGGCGTGAGGTAAGGAAAATGGATGCCTTTACCCATTACGCTATCGTTTCTGCTGATGAAGCTATCTATGACGCTGGCTTAGACAAAAGTACCATAGACAAAGACTCCGTAGGCGTAATATTTGCCTCCGGAATAGGCGGTCTCTATACTTTCATAGAAGAGATACGAGGATATACCCCTGGAGAAGTACCTCGCTTCAATCCCTTTTTCATCCCTAAGATGATAATAGATATCGCTGCTGGATATATCTCTATCAGGCATGGGTATAGGGGTCCGAATTATGCTACGGTCTCCGCTTGTGCCTCTTCAGCCCATGCTATAGCAGATGGTTTCCTCCTTATTCGTGCTGGTATAGCAGATGTAATGATAGTAGGAGGCAGCGAAGCGGCTATCAACGAAGCCGGAATAGGCGGATTCAATGCTATGCGAGCCCTCTCAGAACGGAATGATAGCCCTCAAACTGCTAGCCGACCTTTTGATAAAGACCGAGACGGGTTTGTCCTTGGTGAAGGTGCTGGTGCTCTCGTGCTGGAAGAACTCTCTCATGCGCTGCGGCGAGGTGCGAAAATATATGCAGAAATGGTAGGAGTGGGACTCTCGGGAGACGCTTACCACATCACAGCTCCCTGCGCTAAAGGTGCAGCCCTCGTAATGAAACGCGCCCTTGCCTCAAGTGGCATACAGCCGCAAGAAGTAAGCTACATCAATGTACATGGCACATCTACGCCCCTAGGAGATGTCTCAGAAACAGAAGCTATCAAAGCTGTATTTGGAGAACATGCCTACAAACTGAATATCAGCTCAACTAAATCCATGATAGGGCATCTCTTGGGAGCAGCAGGCGCCGTAGAGGCAGTCGCTACAGTACTCTCTATCTATCACCAGACGGTCCACCCTACTATAAATCACTTTACTGATGATGAGCAGTGTGATCTAAATTACACCTTTCACCATCCGGTGAAGCGCGAAATTAGATACGCGCTCAGCAATAGCTTCGGGTTTGGCGGGCATAATGTATGCCTTGTTTTCAAGCGCTATGAGGAATGAAGATATGGCTACGGCGTCTCTTTGGACCTGAACGGAAGGAATATCTTCAACTGCGTAGACTCATAGGCTACTGGCCTAAAGAACTGAGGTGGTACAGGGCAGCTTTCACTCTCCCCATGCCCTCCCAAAGTCGTGAGGCTTACCTAATGGAGTCCTACGAAAGGTTAGAGTTTCTGGGTGATGCTGTGCTTCAGTTAGCTGTTACAGACTATATCTTCCGTAACTATCCTTCATTTGATGAAGGAGAAATGACAGAGCTGCGCGCCAAAGTAGTGAATACAGAACAGTTAGTTGAGATTGCTCAGCGACTACAGCTACATTCTTTCATCCTGACGGCCCCTACGCACCTCCCAAAGCGTTTGGACTATTTAGCAGATATTGTGGAAGCGCTGATTGGAGCTATTTACATGGACTTAGGTATATCACCTGCTTTTTTCTTTATCTGCCGACGACTCCTTCCGCTCATTGACTGGGAGAAGACCGCCATGACAGAATTCAACTACAAGGGCCGTCTCTTGGAACTCGTTCAGCAGAAGCAGCTAGGCCAAGTTGAGTTCGTAGTACAAGAGCGTCGGCGCACACCTCGCGGAGAAGTTTTTCTCGTATGTCTCCGCCTAAATGGAAAAGAAGTAAGTACAGGCACAGGACTACGCAAAAAAGAAGCCGAACAGGCAGCTGCTCGCGCAGCTCTTAAGCTCCTTGCCGAATAATCTTTGCATTCGCCTCCTCAAAAGAATATTCTTAGATTTCTCTCGCAGGCTTGGCTCACAGGGTTGGGCACAGGGTATTTACCGATAATGCCAGCCACCTGGGGAAGCGCAGCAGGACTTCTACTTGCATATGGAGAAAGCTTTTTACCAGCGCCACTGCGCATTGGATTTTGGGGAGTACTTTTTCTTTTGACAATAAGGACACTCTGGTGGCATACCCCTCTCCCTTCTTCTGACCCCCCATGGATAGTAGCTGATGAGATAATCGGAGTATTAGCCATAGGCTGTCTGCACCCCTTAGAAACTCTCCAAGAGCTGGTAAGCGCATTTGTATTATTCCGTTTTTGGGACATAGTCAAACTTTGGCCGGCAGAACAGGTGGAAAATCTCAAGCCCCCATGGGGGATTCTGTTAGATGACATGGTAGCTGCTTTCTACACTTGTTTATGTCTATGGCTCAGCTGAAAGCCTGGATTAGCCTTTTTCGCCCCCATCATTACACTAAGAACATTCTCCTTTTCGCTCCCTTAGTTTTTGCGCGACATTGGCAAGCCTTTCCCCATACATTGGCTGGATTTATGGCGTGGAGCCTTTTAGCTTCGGCGGTTTATGCAATTAACGATGCCCAAGATGCCCCCAGGGATCGCCTACATCCCACCAAGCGATTTCGGCCCGTAGCTTCAGGCATTATCTCTCCCCAGCAGTCCCTCATAGCAGCAATCCTTCTGAGTATAATTGGATTAACCTGTGCGGCCCTTCTCAAAACCTCCTTCTTTTTCATCTCTCTGCTCTACGTGCTCAACAATATCCTGTACACATTCTGGGTGAAAAAGCTCCCCTTGTGGGATGTTTTTAGCATTTCCGCAGGTTTTTTACTGCGTGCATATGGAGGAGCTGCGCTGGGGGAGATTCCTATCTCTGCTTACTTTTTTATGTGTGTTTTTTTTCTTTCACTCTTTTTGGCACTGGGCAAGAGGCGACATGAGCTTTTACTTGCCTCAGATGAGGCTCCAGCCGGAAGGCCTGCCTTAGAAGGCTACTCTGTGTATTATCTGGACCAGCTGATGGTCATTACCGCTACGCTTGCCTTGGCTGTATATATGCTCTATCTCATGCAGGGCAGCTTTAGCTGGCTTATGGGCACCCTTCCTGTGGCAGTCATGGGAATTTTTCGCTATTATCATCTTACTCATAATAAGGGAAGGGGGGAACCCAGCCAGGACCTCTTTGCTGATCCTCTCTTACTTATTTTGGGAGGTATATATGGGCTACTGGCTCTTTTAGAGATGCTCCGAGTGCCCTTTCCTTCATTACCAAGATGAAAACACAACGAGTCAGTGGATGGGGCTTATATCCAGTAGGAAACACTATTCTTGTCCCCTTTAGGCTTGAGTGCGGCATTTCACAAGCGGGCATTGCGAGAGGATTAGGTCGCAGTTACGGGGATGCTTCTTTTCTAAGTGGAGGCTACACATGGGAAATGCAGCTCTACCGGAAAAACTTCTCTTGCAACCCTTCAACAGGGAGCCTTACGGTAGACGCAGGATTCAGTCTCAAGGAAATCATAGAGAGAGTTGTCCCTGAGGGATTTTTCCCCCCTGTCGTGCCCGGTACCCAGTTTGTAACTGTAGGAGGGGCATTTGCGAGCAATATTCACGGTAAAAATCATCACTTACAGGGAAGCTTTGCAGAGTACGCAGACTGGATAGAACTATACCTCCCTAACGGGGAGATTCGCAAAATATCCCCCGAAGAAGAGCTTTTTTGGGCTACGGCAGGAGGCATGGGGCTCACAGGGATCATTCTTCGCTTGTCCTTGAGACTCACCCCCATCCCCAGTAGCTTCATTCTTAGTGAAGTGCATAAAGCACCCCGTTGGGAAAAAGTCATAGAGATTCTGCAAAGCCAAGAGATGAGGTATCCTTTCGCAGTAGCATGGATAGACCATTTTCATAAGCATAATAGAGGCGTTATCCATTTGGGAAGGTGGGCAGAAAAAGAAGAACTTCCTCCCACACTCCATAAAAAGCCCTATCAAACTCAGTCCAACCTTGACATCAAAGTCCCTTTCCTCATGCCTTTTTCCCTTTTCAACCGCTGGAGTAGAGCTCTTATCAGCAGCTGGTACTGGGATATACACAAGCCTGGTTCGCAAATTATTGGATATAAATCCTATTTTTTCCCACTAGATAGAGTAAGAGAGTGGAATCGTCTCTGGGGATCAAAAGGCTTCATCCAGTTCCAGTTAATAGTCCCTACAGTGGAGGGACTGGTAGAGATATGGAAACTTTTGCGTCAGGCCCCCGCTAAAAGTTTCCTAACAGTTCTAAAGCGTTTGGGACCCCAGAAAGGGCATTTAGCATTTTCAGGACCGGGTTGGACCCTTGCTATAGACCTTCCTAATTCAGAGGAGGTAAGACGGTTTTTGCAAAAAGCCATAGAAGAGGTTCTGAAACAGGGAGGGAAGATATATCTCACAAAAGACAGCCTTCTTTCGCCTTCTCAGTTCCGAGCAGCTTATCCCCAGTGGGAGCGTTTCTTAGAAATAAAAGCGCAGGTAGACCCTTCTTTTCTTTTACGCTCTGACCTGAGTAAGCGGATAGCACTTACTCCTTAACCTATGCTTGTAGGCTATCTTTGTGAGCGATGGAATATCGGAAGCAGACTCGTCTCATCGGAGGGCTGGTTTTTGCAGTAGCATTAATCACTTACGGGCTTACCGTAGCACCAACAGCAAGTTATTGGGATTGCGGTGAATTTATTGCCACAGCTAACGAATTAGAAGTACCACATCCGCCCGGTGCGCCTTTATACTTGGTTGTTGCCCGCATCTTTGCCATGTTGGCTCCTTCCTCCGAGAAAGTAGCCTACTTCATAAACTGGCTAAGCGTACTTGCAGGGGCTTTCACTTCACTTCTGATTTCGTGGGTAACTATGCATTTTGCTAAGAAAGCTATTGGCAACCCCGACAGCTTACGTGTAGGCTTTGCTGGACTCATAGGAGGTCTCATAAGCACTTTTGCAGACTCTGTATGGTTTAATACCGTAGAAGCAGAAGTGTATGCTCCCAGTGCCCTCTTCACAGCCTTAGTAGTGTGGCTCATGTGTGTATGGGAGGAAACAGAAAGCCCCCGCAGGCAAAATCAGCTCCTCATTCTCATAGCTTTCATATTTGGTCTTTCTATTGGTGTACACCTTTTGAATCTCCTCACGCTGCCAGGACTGGCGCTTATGTATTATTTCCGAAAGTTTGAGAAACCCACCTGGAAGGGGGCCCTCGTTGCGTTTCTCGTTGGAGGGGCCATTTTAGGATTCTTACAATATGGTGTAATACAATATACAGTGTCTCTAGCATGGCCCTTAGAGAAATGGCTAGTAGGCACCAAAAACCCCGAAACAGGAGAAATCACTGGATTAGGCTTGCCCTTTGGAAGTGGACTTGCAGCTTTCATTGTCTTGCTTTTTAGCATACTGGGTCTCATTGTGTGGTATGCCCAGAAAAAGCAAAATCCTATTCTAACAACAGGCGCACTTAGCCTCCTTTTCATTTATCTGGGCTACTCCTCCTATGCCGTCATTTTCCTACGCTCCCAAATAAATCCCCCCATAGACGAAAATGACCCCGGAAATGTGCCTAACTTCCTGAGTTATCTGACGCG
>JANXCJ010000105.1 GCA_025060275.1 Bacteroidia bacterium
TTGCTTTATCAGGAAGTGTAGAAGAAAAGCGTAGGGAAGGAATATTACTTTCATAATGAGTGAAAAACAACTTTGCCCCCCCGAAGAAGGGGTCCCTGTGAAAATAATATCGGAAGTAGAGGGCTAACAAACCTGTCATCCATCCATTGCAGTGGATAATGTGGGGAGCCCACTTCAGGGTTTTTATCATGGAAATGACTCCCTTACTGAAAAAGACCATCCGTTCGTCATTATCTATGTAGGGGGCTCCTGTTATAGGGTCTGTGAAGATACCTTTACGAGCCCAGAATTCGTGGTTGTCTAAAAAGTATACTTGAGTCCGGGTACCAGGGATACTGGCAACTTTGACATTCAGTGCATAATCCATATTGCCTACTCGGATGGTGATGCCAGAGAGCCGTTTTACTTCGTGGAGGCGCCATCGGCGATCATCTATGACCCCATATTTAGGCATTAGGATACGTACATCGTACTGAGAAGCTAAGCGTTGTGGAAGCTGTGCTATGTATTGAGCTGCTAAGGTTTCTCCCCAAAAAGGCTCGCATTCTGTGGTGACTAGGAGGACCCGCAGCCTCTCTTGGAAATGGCTATTCATAGATATGCAAAGTTACGCAAAAATCAGCAATTTTGATTTGTGGTTCAGACCCTCAATCCTACGCTGCTTAGGCAGGCTTATACTCTGATGTGCTACACCTATCACATGGCGCGGCTTTATGATGAGTACCGAGATATCGCTCGGTATGTACATTCTACCTCGCGGGGACATGAAGCTATACAGATTGCGGTGGGGTTTCATATGTGTCCTATTGATTATTTGTACCCTTACTATCGGGATGAAGCGCTCTTATTAGCAGTGGGCTTTACGCCATATGAGCTTATGCTTCAACTTTTGGCAAAGGGCACGGATATCTTTTCTGGGGGGCGCACCTACTATAATCATGCAAGCTACCGAGGACCCCATAAGCCACAGATACCTCATCAGTCTTCTGCTACGGGTATGCAGGCTATCCCTGCAACAGGGGCAGCCCACGGGATACTATACCAACGCCAGCAGGGCTTGCGTCAAGATAATGCAATAGTAGTTTGCAGCTTAGGCGATGGTGCAATTACGGAGGGTGAGGTATCAGAAGCCTTTCAGATGGCTGTTCTCAAAAAGCTACCTATTTTGTATGTCATACAAGATAACGGATGGGCTATATCTGCCTCGGAAGCGGAGCTCAGAGCTATGAATGCGGCAGAATATGCTCAGGGGTTTGTAGGGCTCAAGGTCTGGTCAGTACCGGATGGGAGTGATTTTGTAGCCTGTTATATGACTGCCCAGGAGGCTTTCTCATATGTGCGGGCTGGAAAAGGTCCTGCTCTTTTATATGCAAGGGTACCGTTGATTGGTCATCACACTTCTGGAGTGAGGCGGGAGTGGTACCGTTCCACCGAAGAGTATCAAGAAGCTTTAGCAGCGGATCCGCGCTTGCAGCTACGCGCCTATCTGACAGCAAATTACCCAGATGTAGATTGGGCTCTCGTAGAGGAGGATGCCCGTAGACAAATAGAAGAGGACTTCAAGCGAGCCATAGAAGCCCCTGAGCCTGATGCCACTACCATTACCCATCATGTTTTAGCTCCTACACCTGTAACAGAGGAAAAAGGGGAAAGAAGTCCTTCAGGAGCACCGGAGGTTTTTATGGTGGACGCAGCCCTTCATGCTTTGGAAGAAATATTAGAAGAGCATCCAGAGGCCCTTTTCTATGGGCAGGATGTAGGGCGTCGCCTAGGAGGAGTCTTTCGTGAGGCAGCCAACTTAGCTGAAAAATTTGGGGATCATCGTGTTTTCAATACCCCTATCCAGGAAGCCTATATCATCGGCAGCACGGTGGGAATGGCAGCAGTGGGATGCAAACCCATCGTGGAAATCCAATTCGCTGACTACATCTGGCCAGGGCTAAATCAGCTCTTTACAGAGCTGAGCCGCGCATATTACTTATCTAACGGAAAGTGGGAGGTACCAGTAGTAATCCGAGTGCCTTGTGGGGCATACTTAGGTGGGGGTCCTTATCACTCCTCCAGTATAGAAAGCGTTCTGACAGCTATACGAGGTATCAAGGTTGTCTATCCCTCCAATACAGCAGATATGAAAGGTCTCTTCAAAGCAGCTTTCTATGACCCCAATCCAGTAGTGATATTAGAACATAAAGGGTTGTACTGGTCCAAAGTGCCGGGCACCCGGGCCGCCAAAAGAGTAGAACCTGCCAGAGATTATATAGTACCTATTGGTAAGGCTAACTGGTGGCTGATGCCTCAGAAGAGTCCCTCTTTAGTAGTGATTAGCTATGGAATGGGTGTGTATTGGGGTTTAGAATTAGCACGGAGATTAGAGGGGCAGGTGGGGGTTTTGGACCTGCGCAGTCTAGTGCCCCTAGACTATGAGGCAGTGTATGAAGCAGTCCAGCGCTATCACAGGGTACTCTTACTTACCGAAGAGCCGCCTGCTCATAGTTTTACGCAAGCCTTGGCAGGGTGGATAGGTGAGAATGCCTTTGAATGGTTAGATGCGCCAGTAGTGGTAATAGGTAGCCAAGAAGTGCCTGCCGTGCCCCTCAGCCTAACTTTAGAAAAAGCATACCTTCCTAATATGGAAGAGATATATCAAAAGGCATGCTGGCTGCTGAGATATTAATAGGGCACTAAAACTCCAGTATTATCGTTACAGGGCCATAATTGCATAAATACACATGCATAAACGCCCCGAACTCACCCGTAGCTATGTGCAAGTGTGAAGCCTGACTTCGTAATTCTGCTAAGAAAGCCTCATAAAGCTGTCTTGCTTTCTCTGCGGGTGCTGCTTCTATAAAAGAAGGACGAAACCCCTTTTCCAAGCGGCCATATAATGTAAATTGCGAAACTACCAGCAGGCTACCTCCTACATCTAAAAGCGAGCGGTTCATGCGCCCTTCATTATCTTCAAATATCCTTAGGTGGAGTACTTTGTGGGCAGCTTTGTGTAAAAGTGCCTCATTATCAGCATGATGAAAGCCTACCAGCACAAGAAGGCCTCTTTCAATTTTGCCTGTTATTCTCTCTCCTACTTTTACTTCAGCGGAGGAGACTCGTTGGATAAGCAGGCGCATTAGAGAGTATAGGAAGGAAGAGACCTTATCTCCGAAAGAAGTGCCAAATAAGTATGATAGCGAGAAGAAGCAATTTCATTTTCCTCCACAGCCTTTCTTACGGCACAGCCAGGTTCGTCTATATGGAGGCAGTCGTTGAACTTACACAGACCGATCTTTGAGCGCATCTCTGGGAAGTAATGGGAAAGTTCAGCAGGTGAGACATCCGCAGGGCAAAATTCTCCAAATCCCGGCGAGTCTATGATTTCTCCTCCCTCGGGAAGTGTATATAAAGCACAAAAAGTCGTAGTATGCCTCCCTCTGTGGGTGAGCTTGACGAGAGGCTGTGTTGCTAAATTGAGTCCTGGGATGAGTGCATTTATAAGAGAACTTTTGCCTACACCGCTTAGACCTGTAATAAAGCTCCTTTTGCCGATCATGAGTTCCTTCACGGCGGAAATTCCCTCTTGCGTTATGACAGATGTAGAAAAAACCCTGTACCCTATACTTCTGTATAGCTCTAAGAGGAAGGCTCTTTTCTTTTGGCTGTTTCGTTTTAGGGGTAAGTCAGCTTTGGTGAAAATGAGTCCTACGGGAATATCGTACATCTCACATAGGACAAGGAATCCATCCACATATCGGAGAGGTGTAAAGGGAGCTTCCACAGTTACGAGTAAAAAAGCTTGGTCTACATTGCATCCTAAAATTTGCTTTTTATAAGGGTTATCAGGGTCTATGCGTAAAAGCCAGTTGCGGCGAGGTAGAATTTCTGTGATGAGGGCTACGTTTTCTTCTATGCGTATTCTCACTTTATCACCGACAGCTATGGGGGCAGTAAAGGTATTTTCTTCCAGTCTAAAGCGTCCCCTAAGGTTAGCGGGCCAGATAGTGCCGTCTTCTGCTTGTACATGAACGTGATCCCCTGCTGTGCGTATGACCAGTGCCTCCATCCTTGTACCTTTGGCTACAAATATGCGTATTCTCCTTACTGGTGCAGCGGGTTTTATCGGAAGTGAAGTAACACGCAAGCTGCTCGCCCGAGGCTTGGAAGTGGTGGGTATAGACAATCTAAATGATTACTATAGCCCTCACCTCAAAAAGTACCGCTTATCTTTAGTGAAGTCCTTCTCAAATTTTCGGTTTTATCCGGTAGATATTTCGGATTGGGAGAGTCTACAGGCTATTTTTCGTCTTGAGGCTCCTATAGATGTGGTGATAAACCTCGCTGCAAGGGCGGGCGTCAGAGCCAGCTTAGCGGACCCCTTCTCCTATCATCAAACAAATGCTACGGGTAGCCTTTATCTCCTGGAGCTTATGCGGAAGCATGGAGTCAGACAGTACATTTTAGCTTCTACTTCTTCTCTATATGCAGGTACGCCCATGCCTTTCATAGAAAGCCAACCTGTCAATACACCTATCTCTCCTTACGCAGCGTCTAAAAAGGCTGCAGAGGTTTTAGCTTATACTTATCACTATCATTATGGCATAAATGCGATTGTCCTGCGCTATTTTACAGTGTATGGACCTGCAGGAAGGCCAGATATGAGCATTTTTCGGTTTATTGAGTGGATATATCGGGGAGTGCCTGTAGAGCTGTATGGAGACGGAAGGCAATCTCGGGATTTCACCTACGTAGAGGATGTGGCTGAGGCTACGGTAGCCGCTCTCGGGCTCTCAGGATATGAAATAATCAATATCGGCGGAGGCAAAGCTCCCACTTCTCTTCTTGAAGTTATCTCATTTATAGAAGAAAAACTCCAAAAGAAAGCCACTATTCTCCAGAAACCTTTCTCTAAAGCTGACATGCTTCATACGCAGGCAGACATAGATAAGGCAAAGCGGCTCCTAAATTGGCAGCCTCAGGTAGATTTTTGGGAAGGCCTTGACCGTACAATTCACTGGCATCAGAGCCACCGTTCACTTTTAGATAATCTTCCCTTATCTTGAGGACCGGAATGGGACAGAGAATTGTTATTTTATGCATGGCATTAGGGCTATCTACCTCCCTTGCCCAATCCTTTTACGAAGACTCTCTCTACCTGAGGGGGCAGAAGCTATACTTTCTCTCTACGCAGTCTGAGAAATACTTACAAGAGACGGAGAGAGTTTTTGAGATGCTTATACGCCGATATGGACCCCATCCCCCTCTGCAAATGTATTTGTATGGCATTACGGCGCTGAAAGCCCGCTATGCTTCTAATCTTCTCAAAAAGCGAGAGTACCTTTTCACAGCTATTGCTCAAATGGATGCACAGGTGGAAAGAACACCAGATGACATAGAAGTGCGCTTCATAAGGGGCTCTTTTTATTACTATCTTCCTTTTTTCCTGGGTAAAAGGAAGTTTGCTCAGAGTGACCTGAAGTCTGTAGCAAGCTTGCTTTTACGATATCCCGATCAATATACTAAGAGGTATAGTGGCGAAGTGCTGCGAGCGATAGTAAGTTTTCTACGTGAGACGGAGTGGTTAGAAGAGGAACAGCTTGCTCAGCTTGAGAAAATCTATTTTAGACGAGGAGCTTTATGACTCCGCAAGAGTGGATAGAAGAATCAAAAGATAAACTCCTGAGCGAGCTAAAAGAGTTCTTAACTTTCCCTAGTATAAGTGTTCAGCCGGCTCATCGTGGAGACCTCCGGAAGGCAGCTGAGTGGCTACAACAGAAGCTAGTTAGCTTGGGGTTCCGCGTTGAAATGCTGGGAGACCCCCCTGTAGTTCATGGATTTTATCAGGGGCCTTCAGGAAGTCCTACAGCTCTCTTTTATGGACACTATGATGTACAGCCGCCTGAGCCTTTGGAGGAATGGGAGTCACCTCCTTTTGAGCCGAAAGTAACGGAGAAGGCTATTTATGCCCGGGGTGCAAGCGACGACAAAGGGCAGGTCTTCATGCATCTTGCGGCTTGGCGGTTCTATGTAGAAAGAAGAGGGGGCATTCCACTATCCCTACACGTAGTGATAGAAGGGGAAGAAGAGACAGGCAGTAAAGTTCTTAGCGAGATATTACAAAGGGAGGGGGCAAGATGGCGCAGCGATGTCGTAATAGTGTCGGATACCGCTTTTTTTGATGAAGATATCCCTACACTAACGGTCGGACTTAGAGGATTACTTTATACTGAAATTCGGGTCAGAGGCCCTAAGAGAGACTTACATTCGGGCAGCTTGGGAGGCATAGTGGAAAATCCTGCGATTGCACTGGCTTACATTTTAGCTAACCTAAAGGGTCCTGACGGAAGGGTAAAAATCCCCGGCTTTTATGAAAGTGTAAGGCCTCCTTCTGCCGAAGAGGTAGCTGCTTGGCGGCAGCTTCCTGCGAACGAGACTTACTATCTTGGGATTACGGGAGCACCCGCCTTGGCAGGCGAAGTAGGATTTTCTCCCATTGAACGGGTTAGTATTCGTCCTACTTTGGATGTAAATGGGATGTGGAGCGGCTACACAGGGCCAGGCTCTAAAACTATAATCCCAGCGGAGGCAGGGGCTAAGGTTTCCATGCGGCTCGTGCCAGAACAAGAGCCCATGAAAATCTGGGAGGCCTATAAAGACTTCATACTCTCTCTTGCGCCGGCGGGTGTGGAAGTGAGTGTAAGCCAGCTTCACGAGCCTACCCCGGCTTTTGAAACTTCTACGAACTCACCCTTCTATAAAGCTGCAGAAGAAGCCATAGCCAGAACTTTTGGAAAGCGTCCTATTCCTCTGCGTGAGGGTGGGTCTATACCGATTCTAAATGCCTTTCGTCAAGCCTTGGGAGGCGTACCCGTTATTCTAATGGGCTTTGGCTTGCTCTCTGACAAAGTACATAGCCCTAATGAGCATTTTCGTCTTTCTCAGTTATGGAGGGGGATAGAAGCCCTAATACAATGGTATAGTCTTGTAAGCAAGCCCTCCTCCCTTTTAGCAGAGTAAGGGAGGTGTATATTTGCTACGTGCGTACCCTGAATGTTCTCCTTGTAGGAGGGAGCTTGCTTACTGCTCAGACTTTGAGTAACTGGGGAGAGGTAGTTCGCTCCACCCCCGGCACGCTTGTAAGCGTGATAGGAAGTGTTACTAATCAAAGGGGCGGCATATGGTACCATTCTGGTGTGCTTTGTCTGACTGATACGCTGGAGAACTCAGCAGGTAATGAAATGTTTTTTTCC
>JANXCJ010000106.1 GCA_025060275.1 Bacteroidia bacterium
TCGTATCGCTTAGACGAGGCATTTCTATGACTTCTGCCATAGCTTAGGAAATTTTATGAGCTCGCGTTTCATCCCGGTGCTTCGCAAGGTAAGGCATGAAAGGCGTACCTCCTGTGCCTACGGCTGTGGGATTGGCTTGGCTTACTTGATGTTGGCGTGCGATGTATTGCGCCGCATATTCTAGATGCTTCGTGCGGAATTTTTCTATCCAATCAATACACTGATTGTACAATTCACGCAAGGTAGGAGTACTTGCGTAAAACTCCCTTTTTACCCCATAGGCTTCTAAATCTAATATAAACTGCCTGTGTCCGGGCGGCATATAATCTAACATCTCCCTTAGATACACACGAAGAGGATCTTCTGCATGGACGATCCCCAGCGCTGCATCTAAGGAAGGTACTATAGAACTTTGTGCACCAGTTTCTCCACGAAATTGCTGGGGCTCATCTTTGTAGGCAGTGACCCCTTCATAACGCAAACCCTCTGGGAGCGAGGGATTATTTTTCCACCCATGGATATAAGGACGCACCCTATTGTAGTATATGTAAGGGTCACACCATTCAGGCATGCGAAGCAGGATTTTATACATTTCAGCCAAAGCAGGCTCTATCTCTGCTAAGGCATTTTGTGCAGCGGCTGTATCTTCCTGTTTGACAGCTTCTACTAAAGATGGAAGGGCCCTAATAGCCCTTGCTGCAGCAGCTTCTATTGCCACATGTATGAGAATAAACCACTCCTCATCTATGCCTCCTAAAAAGTTTTGAATGAGTGCGATATTTTCTAAGGAGATAGGACCTTCTTTTTCCAGGCGTCGCCAGTTGTCCAGGGCGTATGAAGCATAAGAGAGAATAGGGGGGCGTCCTAACCGCTGAGATACCTTGTACCATGGCAAAGCGATATTCGCTGGTATTTTATCGGGAGGTTCAGGTTCTCCCCACACCCATGCATGACCCAAGTAGGATAAGGCTTGCATAGCGCGACGCCATTCGCCTTCTGTCCGGAGGTAAGGTTCAGGGTCTAAGAGTGGCAAACTCCTAAGAAAATACCGAATTCTTCCGCTCACTAATATCTTGGGAAGGTCATAAGCATACTCATCCCATGCCGAAAGGGCAGGGGGAAGCTCTTTCACGGGGTCCTCCGCAGGTAAAAAACCCCTCTGAATATCCACACTGTAAGTCGAGAGCGGCTGCATTCGGCAAACTTATGCATTTTCGGGAGGGCGTGCACCATAAAGAAATAACACGGGGAGCCCTTTGGAATATCCTGGGGTACCTATTAGGGGGAGCGATAGCTCTGACTTTGCCTATTCTTTTACTCAAGTGGCTGGGTAGAGCCCAGTATGGGTTGGTAAGCTATCTAAGTCTAATAGTAAGCCAGGCTTATCTCTTGAATTTAGGTATGGGGGAAGTAATGGCGCAGCGCCTTACTGTGAGCTATTTTTCTGGAAGGGCTTCGGAAGGTTGGCAGGTACTACGGACTGCTCTTGGCGTGGTTTGGATAATAACATTGGTTCTTAGCATTTTATGGCTAAACTGGGGAAGGGAGATTATATGCCTTGTGTTTGCGCTTACGGTGGAAGAGACGAGACTTATATACGCAACTGAGAGGTGGATGCCTTTGGGTATCTGGGGTATTCAGACAGGGGTCTTTATGAACTGGGTACCTGTGGCTTTGCGCCGTTTTCAGTGGGCCGCCTTCAATGCTATTAGTCAAGCTGTATGGCAAGGACTTTTTCCCCTTGTTTTGACGGGGCTTTTCTCACCGCCCTCACCTGTAGTAGCTATGCAAAGTATTCTGTTAGGTTATGCTCTATATGGACTTACCCTCTGGCTAAGTGGCGCTTATCTCATAGGTTTTATTCCCTTTCCTGGCTCGCTGAAAGGCAGTCTGAGCCTTATTCGGCAGGGTTTATGGGCGAGTCTGAATAGTTTATTAGCCATTCCCTTTGCCTTTGTGGAACGCAGTCTCGTAGGTAGATGGGCATCGCTAAGCTACATGGGCTTTTATAGCGCGCTTCATTATATTCTAACTAAGTGTATGACTATCTGGACAAAGGGAGCAGAAGCCTTATTTCCAGTATTTGGTTCGCAGAGAGACACAGCTTCAAGGCAAGCCTTAAGGCTTAGTCAGGCGGTATGGTTCGTCTCTATTACAAGTGGTGTAGTAGGATTTTTAGGCTGGGCTATATTTCTTTTAGGAGTTCCATGGCTTCCTATCCGTATAGGTCTGGATGAGATGAAAATGATAAGCGGCATGGTTGCAGCGTGGATAGGACTTACTCCTCTCACTCCTTTGATAACTTTTTTTCACAGTAGGGGATTGATTAAGACAGCTTTCTGGATAAACTTTTCCCTCACAGCTACTCAACTTGCGCTTTTGCCGCTATTAGTAAGAGAGGGTCTCCTCTTCTGGGCATTAGCTGGGGGGGCCTTAGTAGCGATGGCGGTGGCTACCTGGGTACTCAGAGAAGGAGTCTTTACTCGTAGGTTATGGGGGAGCTGGGTAATCCCTACCTATACTCGCTTGATGGGAGGATGGCTTGTAGCCGCTTTGTTATCGCTGACGGGAATGAACCTAAACTTCAAAGTCTTATTTATACTCACTATTCTGGCCATTTTGATAGGATTGGAGGGTAGAGGCACTATGGGGCTACATAAGGTTTCGTTCTTAAGAACACTTGGATATGCCCTAAAGGGGCTATGTAGCACTGCTTGGGGGGGCTTCCTGCGTCCACTTAGGCAGAGAGCGACGAATAATAGGTAGAAGCGTTTCATCCAGCGGTACTTCCCAGGGGCTTTCTACAGCTAGCATATAAGGTATGGGAAGTTCCCGTTTCTCTTGTAGAATTTTTTCCCTAACAGTTTTGAAGCCCATTCCCAGTGCATTAAAGGAATACTCTCCTACCCGTGCCATATGGATAGCTACCTGTTGCCCCTGATCATCGTAAAGATGACGAAGCTCGTAGCTATAAACCCTCACTAACCCCTCATCCCCTCTACGGAGTAGAATATAACCCTCATCCCGATAGAGGGGTACAACACCTACTACATGTACATTTAGGTTTTGTGCGATGATTTCATAAAGTTGTTTGCCTTCTTCTATTGCTGATTGTAAGCGAGGGAGGGAGAAACTGATGATTTCTTCTAGTGTCTCATCAGGTAAATGGGACTCCGTCTTGACCAGCAGTTCATTTGCCAGCCGAGCCATCTCATTGTAAGAAACAATCAGGTCGCTCAGTGGAGGATATAAACGCTGGGCTAAGAAGTCAGTATGTACTTTCTTAAGGTAAGCTAAAAGTCTATACTGCTGATACTCTGCATCCCACAATCCTTCTAAGAACCAGTCAGGTCGGAGCCTCTCCATATCTGGTCATACAGCAAAGCTCGTGCCGCATGCACAGGTACGCGTAGCATTCGGATTGATAAAGTGAAAACCTCGTCCTTCAAGACCTTCTGTGAAGTCTAATTGGGTTCCTACCAAGTAGAGCAAGCTCTTTTTAGGCACAATAAGCTCTATGCCTTCTGATTGGAACACAAGTTCTCCTTCTCGCACTTCCTGGGCAAAGGTGAGGTCGTATGTGAGACCTGAGCAGCCGCCCGCTTTGACTTCTATGCGCAAGCGCGGCACAGGATGTCCTTCGGCTTCTTGGATAGCGCGGATACGCTTTGCAGCTCGAGCTGTTACCGAGAGCATGTTTCAAATATACAAAAAGTGTTACATATGAGGGCGCAGTTGCTCTACTTTTTGGAGGAGTTCCTCCCGTGAGAGCTCCTGGTAGATAGGCGGAAGCAAACTGCGACGCGTGCATTCTAAGATAGCGAGATAGGTCATGTAGGCAATTTCTTCTGGGTAGGTAGGTGGGAGAAAATCCTCTAAGACTGCTATAAGGTCTGAATAGGAAGGAGTACTGCGCTGCTCACTGATAGCTTTGAAGCGAGCTCGGATCAGCAGGGCTTCCCATTCTGCCCCTGAAAATAGGGGCAGTTTATCCCAGTCTATATCGGCAAGGCTTTCAACAGGAAAGCCTAAGCGCTGTGCCATAGCTGTAACCACTTCTCTTTTTTCCTCCGCTGTAGTGGGAGCAAATAAGGGGATGTGTTCCTCTGCTCTACCTTGCCTTTTGAAATCCACGGGAAGAAGGTCCGGTCTTGCGGTCAGAAGAAACCAGAGAATACGACCTCTATGTTTGGGATCGCTCATAAAGTGGGCTAAGCGACCAAATACTCTGGCACTTACTCCACTATCTCCTTCTCTATCCCTGCCTCCCAGCTGGGTATCTGCTTCATCTATCACCACGGCTATTGGAGCTAATGCCTCTAAGAGAGCCAATATGCGTTCTAAGTTAGCTTCTGTCTCACCTACCCAAGGAGAGCGGAAATTCTTAAGCTGTACCATAGGAACTCCAATCTCTCCAGCGAAGCAGCGTATGAGAAAAGTCTTCCCTGTTCCTACGGGGCCTGTGATGAGAAAACCCATGGGTATCACTTCAGTTTGTCCTGCCTGAAGGGTGGCAGCTATACTTCTTAGGTAAGCCTTGGCTGCTTGATGTCCTGCGACAGCGTCTAAAGTCAAGTCTGTGCGCATGAATTCTATCAGCCCACCTGCATGCGCTTCCACAAGCATTTTCTTGCGTTCTAGCAACTGACCTTGTGTCCAAGGAGCAGGACTTTCCTTGATTTCTGCTAACAATTTTTCTATTTGGACAAGCGTGAGACCGCCCAAAGCCATAGATAGAGAAGGGATTGTAGGGGTAGGAGTGATTTTATCCTGAATTTGGGGAGATTTTTCAGCTATCCATTTACTAATGAAAGCCTCTCGCAGGGGTGCATCAGGATAAGGTACCCGGATGGCAGAAATGTGGGGGTTTCCAGTAAGTTTTGGGTGAAGCTCACTAAGGCTCTCTGTAAGAAGGAGGATCGTTATGTCTGAGCGCAAGAAGAGGGGGTCTTGCGACCATTGAAGAAAGTAGAGAAGCGTGGAGCGTTCCTCCGAAGTAAGGCTTGCTCCCACCGCAGGCGTAAGAGTTTCAGCAAATTCCACAATCAGCGCTATGCGCCTACCTTCTCCGAGGCGCCGTTGAAAGTACCGATGGAGAAAAGGAAAAAGCTCAGAAGGACTCTTGGGAGGGATAGCTTTTTCAAAATACACCCGAGCTAGTGACTCTACATCTTTTTGGCTTTTTTCATCTCTATATCCTAACCCTGTGGCGCGATTGTAAGTAAGTACCAGCTCTCGCCGCCTAAAAACTACCTGAGAGAGAAAATCCCTGAGTAGATATTCTTTACTCTCATACAGCACTAAGTCATGTATGTTGCCATGCAGGATGAAAAGCACTGTCCTACCTGCATAGTATTGGCGTGCTAGCTCTGCTACCCAAGTAGGTAAATCTGCATTACTCATCGGAAGATTTCTACGAAAATGTGGCCTTGGGCATCTATGCTTGCCCTGTACATTCCGGGGGTATTGAAGTAGAGGAAGATTTCCCCGGAGGGAGATACAGCAATTACTCCCCCTTGCCCACCAATACTTTCTAAGCGCTCTCGGAATGCTTGCTGAATAGCTTCTGAAATAGGAAGCTGTTTGTATCGTACTCGAGCTGCTATGTCATAGGCTAAAACGCTTCTTATGAAGTATTCTCCCTGACCTGTACATGAGATAGCTGCGACTCCGTTTTCTGCATATGTACCTGCGCCGATAAGGGGTGTATCTCCTACTCGCCCCCTTTTTTTGCCTGAAATTCCTCCTGTAGAAGTAGCAGCAGCGAGATTTCCATACTTATCTAAAGCCACAGCCCCTACTGTGCCATAACTCCAGGGCACTTCTGAAGGAGCATACTCATGATTGCGTAGGGGTAAGTCCCATAGTGTAGCTAAACTATCTGCCCCCTGCCCTACAATAAGCACATGGGAGGTTCGCTCCATAATCAACCGAGCCAAAGTAATAGGATTGCGTACGGTATGGGCTGCAGCTACTGCACCCGCCCTTCTACTATGCCCATCCATGATCGCTGCATCTAACTCTACCTCTCCTCTTTCATTAGGTACGGCACCGATTCCTGCATTGAAGTAACCTGCATCTTCTAACCTTCGCACGGCTATTTCCACCACTTCTAGGGCCATTTTTCCTTCCCTGAGGAGACGATAGCCCTCTTCTACTACTTGCTGGAGATAGGCTCTTACCTTTTGTGCTTTTTCAGGGGGGAGGTTCTCTGGGCGAATGTTGCCTGCACCTCCATGAATCGCTATTGCTACTGGCTGAGCCATGACTAAGTAAAAGCCTAATATGAAATTAGCTCTTCCTCTCAATGCAGAGCGTAGAGGGTCCCCGCATTTGTCAAAACGTAAACCGAGCCGTCTAAGATATGTGCTGCTGCCTGAATAGGTGCATCCAGCTTCGTTTTCCAGGCTACTTTCCCTGTGGGTACTTCAATCGCATAAAACTGCCCGTCCATCGCTCCGATGTAGACGTATCCTTCAGCTAAGGAGGGAGATGCCTTAAAAGAGCCCTTTATCCGGAATGTCCATTTCTCCTGCCCGCTCTTACTATCTAAGGCAGCTAAAAGACCTGACTCACTTGCCACAAAGATTACATCAATGTCTTCGGATAAAGCAGGCGAGCCTGTAACTTTCCCGCCTGTGGCATAACGCCAGCGTTCCTGTCCTGTCTTAGCATCTACTGCATAAAGATTTCCATCATCGCTCCCAAAATATACTAAGCCCTCTGCCACTACAGGTGTGGTATTGACTTCATTTTCTGTTTTGAACTGCCAAAGGAGCTTTCCTTCTTTGAGGGAGAGGGCATATACTGCGTAATCATCCGAACCTATATATACTACCCCTTCTGCTATAGCTGGACCTGACTGCACGACCCTTCCTGTGGTGTATTCCCAGAGCTTTTCGCCTGTATTGCGATCTAGGGCGTACACATTGTAGTCATGTGAGCCAAATACGATAATGTCTCCTGTGATGGCAGGAGGGCTTTGAATAGCTGCGTTCGCTTGAAAGCGCCAGAGCTCTTTTTTACTTTCGTCCAGAGCGTAGAAGATTCCATCATCACTTCCGAAGTACACCTTCCCTTCATAGTAAGCGGCGGGGCAAGCCACATAGTCCCCCGTAGTATATTTCCAGAATATCTTCCCGTCTGGTATATTGACAGCATACATG
>JANXCJ010000107.1 GCA_025060275.1 Bacteroidia bacterium
AGCTATTCTTAGTAATCTCAAACCTAAGCTATGTTCTCCCACTGCATCTATGAGCCCCAAGCGATGAAGGTAAGTAACTACCCTTGCCCCTAACCCCATTCATTCAAAAGTACATACTTTGCATGGAGAGAGCTTGCCTTGCCATAGCAAGGGAAGATTATTCGGCGAGCTTCATTTAAGCACCTATCCACCTAATCTTTGTACATGAGGTCAGAGATGGAAAAAGCCCTATAAGCTCGGAGAGCCTTCATTAGTTCTGTACAAAACTACGCTCTCTTTTCAGCCATACTACAAGTTGCATGTCCGTATGAGTAAGACGCATATAAGGGCGTAAAATTGTAATAATGGGAGCCAGAGATTTGAGATATCCAGGTTTCACCTCTCTATGTATGACCTGATAACCTGAGCGATTACCATGTTTGATGAAGCTAAGAAGAGTGAATTCATACAAGTGGTAGGGGGGGATGCATAGGGCTTAGATGAGTGGTATAATCTGTGCCGATTAGCCGATAGTAGGTATTCAGTAGCTTTGCAATGAGCCAGTTGGCTGAAGGTACCTCTACGTGTATTACTCCATCTGGCTTGAGCCACCTTAGGACTTTCCTAAGGACCTCTCCCGGATAATAAAGGTGCTCAAAGACAGCGGAAAAGGTAATAAAGTCAAAGTGTTCTGGAGGAAATTCGGCTTCTTCTACAGAAGCTAAAATAAGCCGATCGGGTGGCGCAAATCCTAACTCAATAGCTCTTTTTCTAAATGTAGGAGAAGGCTCTATTCCCCAAGTCTCAAAGCCTTCCCTTTCCAGTACATAAAACAGCTTACCCATCTCACTTCCTATATCCAAGGCGCGCAGATTTTTCTTCGAGCGAGAAAGTAAGCGATACAGTGTGGAGAGTTCTTCTTTGAAATATCCCCCGTTCAGCCTAAATGACTGTTCTTCAGTCCAGTAATCCTCTGAAGGCACGTCATAATGATCCTTCAAAAATGATCCTTCAAATCAGGGGGAATAGGAAGGGGATTAGGGGCTATTAGGCCGCAAGACTTACATTTTACGATGGTGACACATTACTCCTATTCGCCTCTTAGGGAAAAGACCTTGTGAACTGTTAAGCCTTTTTCCCACCACCTTTGATTGAGCGGGAAAAGGAGCCCCACACATAGGACACTCGCTAAGATGATGAAAGGCATATGTGAGCTATTGTCTTTCAGGAGCTGAGTTAGCACTCATACTGAGCTGAGCCAAATTTAGCGTTTAAGCCTCTAATCATAGTCATATGTGAGAATGAATGTGTGTTTATCCACTATTATGTTGCTTTTAGGCTATCAACCAGCTTGTAGGCCTTGTATTATTATCCCTCCCCTCACACGGGAGTAGAAAGGCACATCATGTGCATGTGGATATATTTGTAGAGTGCAGGCTCCATTCCCCTCCAAAGGCTGGTTCATCCACACCTATCAGCAGCTCCGAGAAGAAGGTCGGTCTATTCGGGAAGCATGGAAATTCCTCAAGGAGCGCTTTATAGAAGAATACCAGGCGAGGTCTCCTACAGGAGATGTCGGCCAAGCGTGGAAAAACTACAGTGGCGCCTCGTTTGAAGTGTTGGCGATACGGGAGATAAGTAGGCAGCTTCATGCTTTCCCCCGCAATCTACCCATAGTCCTGAAGAAGTGGACTGAGTTAGGGGACAAACCCAAAGAAATACTCATCCGCCAGCTTCTTAGCGAGCAGCTATGGTTGAGAGGAGAGTTAGTTGAGCCTTATTTAGCTGAGTCCCAAGTGGACTTGATAGCCATAGAACTAGACAGAGGAGAACCCCAAAGGGTAATAGCCACTTACAGTATCAAGGTCTCATTACGGGAGCGATTCCAACAAGACTTATACTGGGCAGAGAAGTTTAGAAGTCGGGGTATTCGACTCTGCTTCATTACTTTAGATAATGACCGAGTGCTTCATAAGGCACTGTCTGAGGGGACTTGGCGTAGCAAACAAGCTAAAATGGCAGCTGCACTGTACGACCGTATTTATCTTTTTACTGATGAGGCGCTACCGCTACAAAGGTACTTTTCGTTTCATAGAGGAGGTGAGTGTAGATTTGGAGGCATGGTGGAGAGCCAGTTGAGTCAAATAGCTGCATGGTTTGAGCGAATTGTGCCTGATCCTGAGTGGAGTTTTGCCGGCCTGACTCAGAAAGAAACTACCTATGCTACCCATAGTTATCATCGGTATCCTGCCAAGTTCATCCCTCAATTGGCTGCGCGTCTCATTCAGGAATATAGCCAAGAAGGTGAGGTAATTTTAGACCCTTTCATGGGGTCAGGTACTACTTTGGTGGAAGCTAAACTGCTGCGCCGGGTAAGCTTCGGAGTAGATATCAATCCTGTAGCTTACCTTATCGCACGAGCTAAAGTTCAAGTTCTGCCCCCAGCAGACCTCGCTAAAGTCATCCGCCACCTCAAAGGCGAGTTATCGCTGAGCTTAGCTCAGGGGCTCTTCAAGGCTAGCCAAACATCTCCTCCAGAATCCTTTCCAGAAAGGCTACGATACTGGTTTTCCCCAGAAGTACTACAGCAGCTCAGCGTTATTACCCAAGCCATAAACCAGCTAGAGCCGAGGTATCATGATTTCTTCTTCTGTGCCCTCTCTCACAGCCTTAAGGCTGTCTCTTTCTGGCATGACCGAAGTGTGAAGCCGACTCGGAAGCTCAATAAACGCATTCCTTCTCCTCTCTCAGTATTTTCTCGGCAGATAGACCGCATGGAAAAGGGGAATCGGACCTTTTGGGAACTTTTACACAGGCGAGATGCCGTTGAAGTAGCAGCTATACCTTATCAGGGAGATGCAAGGCAGCTACCTTGGGAAAATGAAAAGATAGACTGCATTATCACCTCTCCCCCATATGTTACGAGCTACGAATATGCAGATTTGCATCAATTGAGCTTACTCTGGTTCGGGTGGGGAGAGAATTGGCGGCAACTTCGCCATAACTTCATAGGAACCTCCAGCATTTCTCCTAAACCCAAGGATCTTCCGCTCTACTCTTCCCTTGCTCAAGGCATTATTCAAGAGGTGGCTAAAGTTAGTCCTAAAAAGGCAGAAGAAATACAGAGCTACTTCCATGACATGGCCGTAGCTTTCAAGGAAATGTATAGAGTACTTCGTAGCGGTGGAAATGTATGTATCGTCATAGGTAATACTTCTATAGCTGGCGTAGAAATAAGAAATGCCCAGGTCTTTGCCGAACAGCTTATGAATTTGGGCTTCCAAATAGAGCGGGTCATCCTACGAGAAATACCTTCCAAAATCCTTCCCCAAACCCGAGAAAAAGCCACTGGGCGATTCACCCGAGCAGACGAAGCAGACTACTTAGCCTATCCTACCGAGACCATCTTGATAGCCAAAAAAGAGAGTTAGCTCCACTTGGAATTAACTAAGGGATAATCGCCGCTTTCCTGTGAGGCTGCACCAGATCTCATCAATAACTCCACAGAGAAAAGCAAGATCTCTGTTCAGCCATTCTTCTTTGCATATCGGTCGGAGCTCATAATTTCCGAATCCCTTCATCATCCTTAAAAGTGTTATAAGTGCAGATACGCAGGCTGTCCTTTCCCAGCTTCCCGAGAGCTCCATAAACTAAGTTCTAACCGGCTCACCGTACTTCCCGGATAAGCCGGACGAGACTTGGACGCCCGAGCGCGCCGCTCCTAAATCTTACCAGGGGCAGCAAGTTTATCACTTTCTCTTTACTGTGAAATGAGCTGAGCACTGAGCGCTATCCAAGTAGAGTGGGAAGCATAGACGATGCTGAATTCGCAAATCATCTTGACATTAATCCAAGAACCTTTACTAAGCTACTTCTTTCTTACCTTGTACTGATAAGCTCTGCTTGCAGGTAGTTTGCTTACCAGGTCTATTACAACCGCATGTGTATTTTCGCGGTATGCGCACGGAGGGGATAGTAAAACCTTACAAGCAGAATCGTAGAGGTGCTGGCGCCAGACGACCGTGGTGAGGGCTTGATATCCTTGAATTGCGTTTTTTTGTGGAGGGTATGAAGCTGTATTACATTAGCTTCCCTCGCTTCCCAGAGCGGTATAGGCATATTCGTAATGAGCTTGAAAAGGTAGGTCTCATGGGGGAGCCGATTGAGGCTGTGGATGGAGCTCTCCTAACCGAGAAGGACCTTGAAGAGCTGTGTGATGTGGAGGAAATACATAGGTATGGAAATGCTTTGTTAGATGCAAATAAGCAAATAAACAAGCATAAGGTGGGAGCGACTCTTTCACACCACAGGTTCTATAAGGCGTTGATAAGTACTTCTGACAAGGCGGGCTGTGTATTAGAGGACGATGTCATTTTACCTATGAGCTTTAGAAACATCCTGATGGCTTTGGAAAAGGAACTGGAAGAAGATGAGCTTGTATTACTTTACGCAGGGGCGCATCAAGACAAGCGTTTGAGTAAAAGGGGAGCCAAGTTTTTAGGTAGGATTGATGGGGTGGAATATGGTCTCTACTATCCCATGACGCCGAATGTGGCAAGTGCTGTAGCTTACTGCATCGGGAGAAAGGCTGCTCAGCGCCTGCTTGCAATCAATACTCCAATAAAATGCACGGTAGACCTCTGGGAGTATTACTACAAGCGGGGGGCATTCAGTCGCATAAGGATTGTATATCCCCTCTGCGTTGGGCACGAAACATTTAGGTCTACCATTTCTTACCCTGCATTAGGAAGATGGGGACGGATGAGGGCTTATGTGAGGAATGTAATAGAATCTACCAAATTTCCCTTGCTTTATAACCTTTTGCGCTGGAGGAGAGGAAGGGTTATAGAGCGACTTGCGAAGTTCTATTTAGTTGATGAGGAGTCGCCGATAGCGAAAGGTCAAGTGCCATTTCCTGTGTCGTGAAAGTAGATTTGTTGGGCAGAAGGGAGGTATCTCGTAAGAGCTGCCCCTGCCTGAGAAAAAGGAAGCCTGTCAAGTAAGAGTTGAGTTCCTGCTTGGTCGGCTGTAAGAGGTAAGGGTGAGTTTAGATTGAAGACAGCCCTCACCCATTGAAAACGTGGTTAAGAATGTCCTTAGAGTCGCTTTTGAAGGAGGAAAATGTATTTACCTTTGTCTCATGCGATACCTTGTAGTCAGTTTATGCACGGGGCTTGCCTTAGCACAGGCGCCTGCTCCGCAAGGAGGTGATGCCTGTGGATACCGATGGTACACCTCTCAGTCTGCTGTGGTGGATTCGGCTCCCACTTACAGTTGGGTGGATCCTCTCACACTAAATGGAGGCAATCCAGGGATTTTAGTGGGGATGGGGGACGATAACTTTGCTGGGCCCATTACTCTGCCTACGCCATTTGTGTATTACTGGACCTCTTATGATAAGGTGTATGTGGGCTCAAATGGATACATTACTTTCAGGCGTGGATATTTAGCGGCTGCGGGGGCGCCTCCTTACTTTGCTCGTTTTCCTAACCCTGCTCTTCCTAATGAATGGATAGCACCTTATTTAGCGGATCTGACTTTCACGGATGAATATGGAAATCCCGTACCTGGGGCTCGCATATACTACGGTACAGATGCTCAAGGGCGATTTGTGATTACATGGGATAGCGTACCTTACTGGAACGGCAATGTTCCAGGGCACTGGAGTGGGCGAAACTCTTTCCAGATTATTTTGAATCCTGCTGACTCTTCCATCACTTTTCAGTATAAGCGGATTCAATCGGGCTACGATGCCACCTACGCCAATGGTAACTACAATGTGGTAGGGATGGAGAACATCACAGGTCAAGTAGGTTTAGACATCGCAGCCGCATGGCCTGTGCCGTTCCAGGATTTTGCTATAAAGATTTATCACCCTCGCACCTTTGCTTGTTCCATAACAGATGTGCAGGCAGATTGGTCTCTCAATCCTCGGAGCGAGGGTATCTTTGTGCTGCGGGATGGAGTAGCTCCTACGCTTAAGGGAGCCATTCTAAATACAGGTAATCAACCCATCAATAATCAAATTCGGTCTATCTTATGGGTTCGGCGCGTTCAGACCGCCGGTGCCGATATTTTCCGAGATACGGTTGTCTTTTCTGGGGGTGGAAATATACAACCAGGGGCTACCCTCGTTGCCACCTATCCCCGTTCTTTGAATACCAGTCAGCCACCAGCTACTACTTTACGAACGCAGAGCTTCCGGGCTATTCAGAGAGTGCAGCTTCTGGGCTCTCCACCAGATGGAAACACTATCAATAACGAGATTACTACGGAAATAGTGATTTGTGATTCTGGACAAGTAGGAGGGCAGCGAAATCGTTATATCCTACGGTATGACGATGGTAATTGGAATGTGCAGAATGAGGAGGTGGGGGGAGTAAGTTTTGCAAATGGGATGACTTTTGTGATGCCTCAGGATATGGTAATAGAGGGCATTTCCGCGGACATGTTGTATAAAGTGGGGGGAACTAATAATCGTCCCGTGGTCTTCTGGGTGATGGCGTATGACCCAGCTACGGGGGCGGTTGGAGCTCTCTTAGACTCTGTGGCGCTGGATGAAGTGGAGTTTGATTCGGGGGACTCTTTGAATGTATATACGGATCAATCTCAGACGGTCTTTTTCTATCTGCGACGGTATGTAATTCCTCTTACCAATCCCATTAGCCTTCAAGCAGGTCAGGGTATAGCAGTAGGCTTTAAGACTCTGCCTCCTCAGGGACAGTATTCAAACTACATCGTGGATGATCAAAGTGCCCCGATATCTCGGCGGGCACTGGAGGGTATAGGGGGCATATGGGCTCCGTACCGAGATTTAGAGAGTGTGGATTATGCTGTGGGGCTCGTGGGCCGGCTCCCAACAACGACGACGCTTAGGCCTTCTGTGCCTCCCCCGCCTCAGTGGGATGTAGAGCTATATCCTAACCCAACCTCGGAAGCCCCTATTCTGAGACTGAGTTTGCCTGAGGCTGGGGAAGTCTCTATCCGGGTGGTGGATATGCAAGGGCGCAGCATTCTGCAGGAAACTCTGCGGGTGCCAGCGGGCGGCTACAAGTATCGTCTGCCGTGCAGTCTATCTTCGGGGACCTACCTAGTTGGGGTAACCTATAGCGGTTACAC
>JANXCJ010000108.1 GCA_025060275.1 Bacteroidia bacterium
GGATTCCTTGTGATGATATTCTCCCTTTCTTTGACGGTCTTCACACTACCCCTTGCAACACTTTATATGTGGCATAGGCACAATTTTTCTCCTCCCTTCCAAAATTCAGCTCTGAAAAGTGCCCTGCTGAAACTTGTCCTGCCCTTTGCTATTGACGAGAGCGCTTGGATGATTAGAAACTACTTGGAATTAGGCTTCTTCTTCAGTATAGGATAGCACGCCTACACAAGGCTAAGGGAAAGTTAACTCGTCTATCCTATTAGATTGGAGGAGACCACCCTACTGCAAATTAGTCCAGGCTATAAAGCATATACAAGAATCTTGTTTCCTAAGAGCCACACCTATGCGGGTCATAGTATCAGTGAGGTGAACTCCGCATAAGCAACCTGCTAAAGAAGTAGAGCAGAGGTAAGGATTAATTCCTCTATCCTCCTACAGCTCGTAGCCTGCGATAAAAATGCTTGGAGGGGGGACGCTTTACTAAGCGAGGACGCCATATTGACTCGTAATCGCTCCAATTCCCCTCTACAAAGAAGACTCCCTCATCAGGCTCAAAAGCTAAAATATGCGTGGCTACCCTATCTAAGAACCACCTGTCATGCGAGATGATAAGCGCTGAACCTGTAAACGTATCTAAGGCATCTTCCAAAGCTCGTATGGTATGGACATCTAAATCATTTGTAGGCTCGTCCAATAAAAGAAGATTAGCACCCTTCTGAAAGCTGTATGCAAGGTGAAAGCGCATCTTCTCCCCCCCCGAAAGGTCCTCTATCCTTTTTTCCTGGTCGGCCCCCGTGAAGCCAAAACGCGCTAAATAGGCTCTGGCATGAATAATTCTCCCTCCTATCTGCAAATATTCTGAGCCCCCAGAAAGCTGGTCTAAGAGTTTTTTATTGGGGTCTAGCTCCCGATGCTCCTGGTCTACGTAAGCAATAATGGCTTTGGAGGAGAGAGAAATTTTACCTGCTGTAGGACTTATCTCATTCATAATCAGGCGAAAGAGAGAGGTCTTCCCTGTACCATTAGGCCCTACTATGCCAACAATAGCTCCCCGTGGCACAGTGAAGGAGAGGTTTTCAAATAGTGTTCTATCCTCAAAACGAAGGGTAAGACCCTCTATCTTTAGAGCCCAATCACCCAAGGGAGGAGCAGGCGCGATGAATATTTCTCTTTCTTCTGTGGGTTGCCGTTCGTAAGTGGCCATGCGCGCCTTTCTCTGATGTTCCCGATCCCGTGGAGTCATCTGAATCCACTCCAGCTCACGGTGGAGGGCGCGTTGCCGTTCAGGTGAAGCCTGAGTTTGCTTGAGATGATGTTCCTTTTGCCTGAGCCAGCTGGAGTAATTTCCCCTCCAGGGGACTCCTCTACCATGCTCTAACTCTAAAATCCACTCTGCGACCTTTTCCAGAAAGTATCTATCATGCGTTACAGCGATGACTGTGCCATGATATTGCTGGAGGTGAGCTTCTAACCAGGCGACTGCCTCGGCATCTAAGTGATTAGTAGGTTCATCCAGTAGGAGTATGTCCGGTTCCTGAATAAGTAAGCGTGCTAACGCCAAACGCCGCTTTTCTCCACCTGATAGAACCTCTACAGGCGCATCAGGCAGAGGGCAACGCAGCGCTTCCATTGCCTGTTTGATATAACTATCTATGTTCCACCCGTCCACTGCCTCTATCTCTTCCTGCAGTTTAGACTGCTTTTCTAACAATTCATTCATTTCAACCTCGGACAGAGGCTCAGTGAAGCGCATGCTTATCTCTTCGTACTGTCGCAGCAGCTCATACACCTCATAGGCCCCCTCTTGTACTATCTCAATAGCTTTTTTTTGAGGGTCCAGCTGTGGCTCCTGTGGAAGGTAACCTAAACTATAGCCAGGAGAAAGTTTCGCCTCTCCCTCATAGTCTTTATCTACCCCTGCCATGATTCGCAGGAGGGTGCTCTTTCCAGAGCCATTCGGCCCTACCACCCCAATCTTTGCCCCATAGAAGTAAGATAAAGATATATCCCTTAGGATATAGCGATTAGGTGGAACAAGCTTGGAGACTCTTACCATTGTATAAATGATTTTCTCAGCCGACATGCCACAAAGGTATATTCCCTTGGAGGTAGCTGGGTTGACGCCGTAGGATCGGACCTTATGGAGAAAGGTAAATAGAGCTCAGGGCTAAATGCAAAGGGTAAAGAGACTCATAATCCCAGTCAGAGAATATTCCTCAAGACCCCTTTACCAGAATATAAGCCTATCCACAAGGGGTTTTCTCATGTCTCTTCAACCTCTACCTCTGATACAGCCACAGGAATAAAGAAGATATTACCATCTATCTGCCTGAGGAATACACCGCTTCCAGCAGGCACTTCCCCTTTCAGAATTTTTTCAGCTATGGGGTTTAGAATAAGATTCTGAATAGCCCTTTTGAGCGGCCTAGCACCAAACTGCACATCATAGCCTACTTCAGCCAAGTAAGAAACTACCTCTTCTTCCCAGCCCAAGGCGATCCCTTGGTCTGCCAGCCGTTTTTCAAGCTGATGCAGTTGGAGCCTTACGATCTGACGCAGTAAGTCATGCGTAAGAGGTTCAAATAGTACAACTTCGTCTATTCGGTTGAGAAATTCAGGTCGGAGAGTTCGCTTGAGAAGGCTCATTATCTCTTCATGTAAGCTCCCCATCACCTCCTCTCTTTTTCTTTCATTTTCTACAGTGGAAAGACGCTCCATAATAAGGTGAGCACCGATATTGGAAGTCATGATAACGAGGGTGTTTTTGAAGTTAACTACTCTCCCTTTGCTGTCCGTGAGTCTACCATCGTCCAATACCTGCAGAAGGATATTGAATACATCAGGATGAGCTTTTTCTATCTCATCCAGTAAAATGACGCTATAGGGACGGCGGCGAATAGCCTCAGTGAGCTGTCCTCCCTCTTCATATCCGACATAGCCGGGAGGAGCACCTATAAGGCGACTTACCGAATGCTTCTCTTGATACTCAGACATATCTATACGAACCATTGCCTGGTCTGTATTAAAGAGAGCTTCGGCAAGCGCTTTAGCTAGTTCTGTTTTACCTACCCCTGTGGGCCCAATAAAAAGGAAGGAACCTATAGGTCTATTTGGGTCTTGAATACCTGCTCGGCTTCGCCGAATTGCATTTGCTACGGCTCTTACAGCCTCTTCCTGTCCTACTACCCGCGTATGAAGAGTTTCTTCTAATCTGAGGAGCTTCTCCCTTTCAGATTGAAGCATTTTTGCTACAGGTATTCCTGTCCAGCGGCTCACCACCGAAGCAATATCCTCTGCTGTAACCTCCTCCCGAAGTAATCTCTGCCCTTCTTCTGAAAGCTCACTGAGCTGCCTATTGAGCTCTTCAATTTGCTTTTCTGCTGCGGGAATGCGCCCATACCTTATCTCTGCTGCCTTACCCCATTCCATCTGTCGCTCAGCATATTCAGCTTCAGTTCGCAGCCGTTCTATTAGCTCCCGCTGGGCACGTATCTCCGAGATAAGGCGCTTCTCTGCCTCCCATTGAGTCCTCAGAGACTCTCGCTTTTTGTAAAGCTCTTCTAACTGTCTGGAAAGTTCAGAGACTTTCCTTTCATCTTTCTCTATTCTTAGAGCTTCTCTTTCTACCTCTAACTGCCTAATTTTGCGCTCTAATTCATCCAGCGGTTCAGGCAGAGAGTCCATAGCCAGGCGTAAGCGAGCTGCTGCTTCATCTATAAGGTCTATAGCCTTGTCAGGTAAAAAGCGGTCAGAAATGTACCTGTTGGAGAGCTCTGCAGCGGCGACAATCGCTTCATCTGTGATACGAATGCCATGATGTACCTCATATCGTTCCTTGAGCCCTCGCAGAATTGAGATAGTTTCTTCCACAGAAGGCTCATCAACATACACGGGTTGGAAACGCCGCTCTAAGGCCTTATCCTTTTCAATATATTTCTGATACTCATCCAGGGTAGTAGCCCCTATGACGCGAAGCTCCCCCCTTGCTAAGGCAGGCTTGAGGATATTCCCTGCGTCCATGGCACCCTCTGCTTTACCTGCGCCGATGAGGTTGTGTAGCTCGTCTATGAATAGGATGATGCTTCCCTCTGCTTGCGTTACTTCTTGGATGACAGCTTTGAGGCGCTCTTCAAATTGACCACGGTACATAGCCCCTGCAAGCAAGGCTGCCATATCTAAGGAGAAAATTCTTTTGTTTTTGAGGTTTTCAGGCACATCGCCCAGAGCGATGCGATGAGCGATTCCTTCCACAATCGCAGTCTTTCCTACCCCAGGATGACCTATAAGGACGGGATTATTCTTGGTTCTTCGTGCCAAGATCTGTAAAGTGCGCCGAATCTCCTCATCTCTCCCAATCACAGGGTCCAATTTGCCCTTCCTCGCCAAGTCTGTAAGGTCTATAGCATAACGCTGGAGGGCGTTGAACTTTTCTTCTGCAGAGGGGTCCGTTACTCTGCGCCCCCCTCGTAGCTCCTGAATTACTTTCTGAATACCAGCAGCACTAATTCCTTGATCCCTCAGTAGTCTTCCTATAGCATCTTTACTCTCGCTTAGCCCCAGCCAGAGGTGTTCTACACTGGCATAGGTGTCTTTCATTTGCGAGGCATAGGAGAGAGCCTTCTGTAGAATCTCATTGAGAGAGGGTCCAATAGCGGGATTACCTGCCGGTCCTACAAGCTTAGGTTGTTCAGTAAGCCACTTCTGCACCTGCTGAAGGAGATAGTTTTGATTTGCCCCCACCTTCCGAATGAGATGAGGTGTAATAATCTCATCCCTCTGAAGGAGCGCTAAAAGCAGGTGACCGCTCTCTAAAGTACTATGATTATGTGCTTGGGCAATTTCCACCGCTTGTTGGAGCGCTTCCTGCGCTCGCAGAGTAAACTGGTTCAGATTCATGTAGAAACTTTTCACAAAAAATGAGCCTCAGACAAAATGACAAAAAATATATGACAGAATGATTTAGTGCCCTCCCAGGCCTTTATCATTCTAGCAACAGTCATTTTTTTACTTTGCTGGTCGTGCTTTTGAGAGGAGTCTGGAGATTACTCTGGTCTTGGGGAAAGCTACTTTTAGCATTAGGAATAGGAATTTGCCAAGTACTACCTGATACATTGGATGCAAGCCGAATAGAACTCCAGCTTGAAGACCAGGCTGAGAGTGCGCCCGAAGGCATAGACTGGACACAAACAGCTGATATCTTAGAGGAGCTTGCACGCAATCCCTTAGACCTTAATCGGGCTTCTGATCTCCAGCTTATGCGAGTGCCAGGAATGACCTCTACCTTACTAAGAGCCCTAAGAAGACACCAAGCTCGCTACGGTCCACTTGTCTCTATCTATGAGCTACAGGCTATCCCAGAATTCACAGAACAGGCTTTCAGAGCTATTCAGCCCTATGTTACGGTCAGACCCGCGACAGAATTAGATTTTGGCGAAGGTCCCCTCCAATTTCCTACTCTGAATCGCATAAAAGAAGTCGCCCGCTTCTCATTTATCCAACGCATACAAAGAACCTGGCGTAGTGAGTGGGAAAGAGGCGTGTGGGAAAAAGACACTCTCCGAGGGGCTTTAGGAGACCCTTATCGCCTCTACACACGCGTTTGGCTGCAGGCTAATCCCTATCTTTCCGTAGCCCTAATTGGTGAAAAGGACAGCTATGAACCATTAGAATGGAGAAGTGATAGGCGATATTACGGATATGACTTCATCAGTGGTCATGTAGCCATAGGTAACTTAGGAGAGCTGCGAAAGATCATATTGGGAGATTATATCATTCAAGTAGGGCAGGGGTTAGTTTTTGCTCGCGGGTTAGGTTTTGGAAAAGGTGGCGACCCTATTATCACGCTCAAACAACCTTCCATAGGTCTGATGCCTTATACCTCTGTGAATGAATATCAGTTTTGGCGGGGTGCTGCAGCTACCTTGCGTCTTTCATCCAGCTGGGAGGTGATAGGAATGGTCTCTCGCCTTCGTCAGGATGGCACTATTACCCAGAGCTTGCAGGATACCACTGAAGAGCCTGAAATAGCCGTACAGACCCTTCTCTCTTCAGGCCTTCACCGCACTACTAGTGAAATTAACCGCCGAAAAAACCTACTTCATGAGGCTGCAGGTGGCATCCTTTCATGGCACAAGGGTTGGAATAGCGCAGGGGCTACACTCTTGTATCAACGGTTCACTCCTTCTCTAAGCTTAGCAGGGGGGAAACCTTATCAACTTTTCGGATTTGAAGGCAAAGAGAATCTACTCGGAAGTGGCTTCTGGGATTTTACTGTAGGCAATCTAAACTGCTTTGGTGAGGCAGCTATTAGCCGGTCAGGGGGTAAAGCGATTACCTTCTCTTGCCTTGCTGCACTCCATCCCTCTTTAGATGTAGCACTGCAGCTCAGGCACTTTGACCCGAATTTTCATTCCTTATATGGGTACTCTTTCGCGGAGCGCCCTTATGCTTTACAAAATGAACAAGGACTCTATATAGGCTTCCGCATAAGACCTGCCCCTCGCTGGGAAATCACGGGTTTTCATGACCTCTATGCTTTCCCATGGTACCGCTATCGAGCAAATAATCCTACACAAGGACATGAGAACTTCTTACAAGTTACCTATACTATCCGAAAGCGCCTCCAAGTATATCTAAGGCTAAGGTATGAAAGTAAGCCTTATAATGTAAGCACAGAATACAGCGAAGGTGAGCTTATGTATCGGCTGATTCCTCATACCCGAGGGTATATAAGGCTTCATGGGAATTATGAAATATCCCCTTTTTGGCGATATATGGCACGCATAGAAGTGAGCCGATATACCCGAGAAGAAGAGAGCTTCGGCTATCTGATGTATCAAGATATCCGTTGGCAGCCCCACTTCATTTTCAGCCTCTCTATGCGTTGGGTGCTTTACCGCATACAGAGTTATGATGCCAGAATATACACTTATGAAGCAATGCCACCTACCACTTTCTTCATACCTGGCTACTATGGGAATGGACAGCGAGTGTATGTATTAGCTCGCATGCGTATAGGGCAGCACTGGACTATATGG
>JANXCJ010000109.1 GCA_025060275.1 Bacteroidia bacterium
TTCTCCATCTCCTTCCGAGAAGTCAGGAATGCTCATAAGTTCGCTTTGTACTTTCATGGCGGCGCTCATGAGGTCTAATTCGCCTTTTAGAGCTTTACGGAGGAGGTATTCTACGCTCAGCATTCGGTTGATTTCATTTGTGCCTTCATAAATCCGATTAATGCGGCTGTCTCGGTAGGCCCTTTCCACGGGATATTCTGCGGAGTATCCATAACCTCCATGAATCTGCACGGCTTCATCTACTACGTAATCAAGCGTCTCAGAGCCGAAGACTTTGAGGATAGCGCACTCTGCCGCATATTCCTGAGCGGCTCCTAAGAGGGCTTTTTCATAGGGCTGTCCTTGTGAGAGGAGGAATTTTTCATAAGCCTGAATGTCAGCAGATGCCCTGTAAGTGGCTGTTTCACAGGCCCAGGTGTAAATAGCCATATCTCCTAACTTGTGCTGGATGGCTCCAAAATCTGCGATGGGCTTGCCAAACTGATGCCTTTCCTTGGCATATCGTACTGAGATGTCTATGAGCCGCTTGCAGGAGCCTACGGTAGCGGCAGCTAACTTAATGCGACCAATATTCAGGATATTGAAGGCGATTAAGTGTCCTTTTCCGATTTCTCCTAAAAGATTTTCCGCTGGTACAGGAACGTCCTGAAAGAAAACTTGGCGGGTGGAAGAACCCTTGATACCCATTTTTTTCTCCTCAGCGCCTACGGATACGCCAGGGAAGTCCCTTTCTACCAAAAAGGCTGTGAAAAGCTCCCCATTGATTTTAGCGAAAACTGTGAAGAGGTTAGCAAAACCTCCATTAGTAATCCACATTTTTTGACCTGTGAGGGTATAGGTTTTTCCATCTGGGCTAGGTATGGCTTTTGTTCTGGCGCTTAGGGCATCTGAACCGGAGCCAGGCTCTGTAAGGCAATATGCTGCGAAGAGCTCACCAGATACAATTTTTGGAAGGTACTTAGCCTTCTGCTCCTCCGTACCGAAATAGAGTATGGGCAGGGTGCCGATTCCTGTGTGAGCTAAGAGTGCCACCGCAAAGGAGTGAGAAGGACCCATTTTTTCAGTAAAGAGCATACCTGTAAGAAAGTCTGCCCCTAAGCCGCCGTAGGCTTCGGGTACAGTGAGTCCTAAAAGTCCTAGTTCTGCTGCCTTGCGCAAGAGTTCCGGCATCACTTGGGTAGGGTCTCCATAGTCTATTTCATCCAATCGGGGATAGATTTCCTTCTCTAAAAAGCTCTCACATAGCTGAGCTAATTGCTGCTGCTCTTCACTCCACTCCTCAGGTATAAATACTCGCTCTATAGGTGTGGAATGGATGAGGAAGGCACCTCCACGAGTAACTTCTGCTGTCGTCTGCTTCATGAAGCAAAGATAAGAAAACCTCTTCCCCCGTGATGAATGGCGGATTTTTTACCATCTTTGCTCTATGGCGCAAGCCGTAGATATCTCTAATGGAATGATACTTCGCTTGGAGAACGAGTTGTACGAAGTAGTGGAGTTTCTCCATGTGAAGCCCGGAAAAGGCAATCCTTATGTATATACACGTCTAAAGAATGTAGTTACGGGTCGCGTTTTTGAACGGAATTTTCCCTCTAATACTCGTATAGAGCCTGTGCGGGTGGAAAGACGTCCATGTATCTACATTTACACAGATGGGAGTTTTTACTACTTCATGGAAGAGGAGAGCTTTGATCAATTCTCTGCCCCGGCTGAACAGGTGCGCGGCGTAGAATTTCTCACTGAGAACCAGCGCTGCGAAGCTTTATGGGATGCAGATAAAGAGACACTTCTCTTTGTAGAACTCCCGCAGTTTGTAGTTCTGGAGGTAGTAGAAGCTGAGATGGCTATCAAGGGAGATAGCGTAACGAATATTATGAAAAATGCTACTCTCTCTTCGGGCGCCCGCGTAAAAGTCCCTCTTTTCGTAGAGACTGGAGATAAAGTCAAGATTGATACTCGTAAAAAGGAATACATAGAAAGAGTCAAATCCTAAGTGTATGGATATAAAGTCTATTCTGGAGCTTCTTCGGTTTGTCAGTAAGTCTGACCTAAGCGAAGTGATCATAGAAGATGGAAACTTTCGGCTAACGGTTCGCCGTGGAGTAAGTATGACTAGTGGAAATGTGATTGTTTCTGCTCCCTCTTCCCCTGCTATGATGGTTTCTCCTACTGTGCCTACTATCCCTTCTCCTCCGTCTCCTTCTGAAGCTCCCTCTAAAACTGAAACACCTCCTCCCTCTGCTCCTAAGAAGACAGAATATATCCGTTCTCCTATGGTGGGTACCTTTTACCGCAGGCCTAGTCCGGATAAGGAGCCCTTTGTTCAAGTAGGTGATATAATTCAAAAAGGGCAAGTAGTGTGCATTATAGAAGCTATGAAGCTTTTCAATGAGATTCAGTCCGAAATCTCAGGGAAGATTGTGCGGATTCTGGTAGAGGATGCACAGGCTGTAGAGTATGATCAGCCGCTTTTTGAGGTAGAGCCGATAGAGTAGGTATGTTTCGGAAGATTCTAATAGCTAATCGGGGGGAGATAGCACTTCGCATTATTCGTACTTGTAAGGAGCTGGGGATTCCCACTGTGGCTGTCTATTCTACTGCAGACCGTGAAAGCCTTCATGTGCGATTTGCTGATGAGGCGGTATGCATAGGGCCTCCCCTGAGTAAGGATAGCTACCTGAATATTCCCGCGATTATGTCTGCGGTGGAGGTTACGGCGGCAGATGCTGTGCATCCTGGCTATGGGTTTCTCTCCGAAAATGAGCGGTTTTCTAGCATATGCGCGGAGTACGGTGTGAAATTTATAGGGCCTACTCCAGAGGCTATTGCGGCTATGGGGGATAAAGCTACTGCCAAGGAGACTGCCCGGAAGGCAGGAGTACCCGTAGTCCCCGGCTCAGAAGGAATCTTAAGGGACCTCAATCACGCACGTAGGGTAGCGAAAGAGATTGGTTATCCCGTTCTACTTAAGGCTACAGCGGGGGGTGGAGGCAAAGGCATGCGTATTGTTTGGAAGCCAGAGGACCTTGAGGATGCGTGGAATATAGCTCGTGCAGAGGCTAAAGCAGCTTTTGGTAATGATGGCCTCTACATGGAAAAATATATCCAGAATCCTCGTCATATTGAGATTCAGGTTGTAGGGGATCAATATGGGAATGTTTCCCATCTCTCCGAAAGAGACTGTACTATCCAGCGTCGCCATCAGAAACTAATTGAAGAGGCTCCTAGTCCTATCCTAACCCAAGAAATACGGGAGCAAATAGGAGAAGCCGCAGTAAAACTGGCTAAGTTTATCCGCTATGAGAGTGCTGGCACTGTGGAATTTATCTTGGATCAAGACACAGGGGAGTTTTACTTCATGGAGATGAATACCCGCATTCAGGTAGAACACCCTGTTACAGAGGAAATCTTCTTCTTTGACCTCATCAAGGAGCAGATTAAGGTGGCAGCGGGTGTGCCTGTTTCGGGGCGGCATTACTTCCCTCAGAATCGCTGGGCTATGGAAGTGCGTATTAATGCAGAAGATCCTTTCAATGATTTCAGGCCCAGTCCTGGGCGTATAGAGCACTTTCATAAGCCAGGTGGGCACGGTGTGCGTGTAGATACGCACGTATATGCAGGTTATAGTATTCCACCTTATTATGACTCCATGATTGCTAAGCTAATTGTGGCGGATTTTTCTCGTGAGGAGGTGATAAATAAAATGCTTAGAGCCCTGGATGAATTTATATTAGAGGGACCCGGTCTCAAGACCACCATACCTATTCTCAAAGAGATTCTGCGGGATGAACATTTCCGCAAGGGCACTTATAATACTCGCTTTTTAGAGAGCTGGAGGCGCTAACTTCTCCGAAGGGGATTAGGGTAGATTTGTTTTTAGATATATCATGCAGAGTCTTGGGCAGTTACTAGTGGGTATTCTATGGGTTACGGGTATTTGGGGCGGTGTAGCTGCTTGGGAGGCACATAGGAAGGGAAGCTCCTGGAAATACTCGGCGTGGGGAAGTTGGATTCTACACAGCTTAGCGCTGGTGGGAACTCTGAGCCTTTTATTGTATTTGCTCTTAGGGCATCGGTATGAATTTTATTATGCATGGGCGCATGGCTCGCGCCAGCTTCCTTGGGCCTACATTACTGCTGCGCTGTGGGAGGGTCAAGAAGGTAGTTTCCTCCTGTGGATGCTATGGCATGGAATTTTAGGATGGGGACTTATTATTGGGAAAGATGCATATCGGTGGTTCTTGATAGGCGGTCTTTTAGTTACAAATGGCTACTTAGCTACCTTCTTATTGGGTGTTTCTTTGCCTGAGTGGGCGGCTGCGGCAGTAGGAGGTGTAATATGGTTACTTTGGGCAGCAGAGTCGCTGACGTGGCCTGCTCGGATGGTAGGCGGCTTTATCCTCATAGCTGCTTTAATTATGGGGGGGATATGGTTGCGGCTTGGATTAGTGGGGCTTGGTGTAGTTCTCTTCTACCTTCACAAGCTTTCTTTTAGGGCATTAGTTGGAGCTTGTGCGCTTCTTTTATTACCCGTAGGAGAAGTGTGGGGCAGTTTTCCTTTCTCTTATCTCTGGGAAGTTCGTAATGAGATAACGCCGGGCTACATACCCCCTGACGGAAACGGACTTAATCCCCTACTTCAGAGCTTTTGGATGGTGATACATCCCCCTATCCTTTTTGGAGGGTATGCTGCTACAGCTCTTCCTTTTTGGGAGAGCTTATTAGTAATGCAGCAGGGGGGCTTGACAGGGGAGCATAGTCGCCGCCTACTTCGTTTCCTATGGCTGGCAGTAGGACTATTAGGACTAGGAATTGCCCTAGGGGCTTACTGGGCTTACGAAACCCTCAATTTTGGAGGATATTGGAATTGGGACCCTGTAGAAAATGCTTCTTTTGCTCCCTGGCTTGTCTTGGTAGGGGCTGCACACCTCATCTGGGTATGGCGGCGGCACCGTAGGGGACAGCTTATTGCCTTAGGCACAGCCCTTCTGGGATTTCCTTTGGTAATATATAGTGCTTATCTCACGCGCAGCGGAATCCTTGCAGATAGCTCTGTGCACAGCTTTACTGACATGGGGATGGGTGGATGGCTTATATGGGGTGCTGGATTGAGTGCAGGGGGCAGCTTACTCCTTTTATTTCGTAATCTTTCGGGAGGTATTCAAAGACCTCTGGAAAGTCTGTGGCACTCTGCTCTTTTTGTAGGGTCTGTGTTACTTGTGCTTATAGCGGGGGTGCTTCTATTTCTTACCTCTCTTCCTGCTTTCAACAAGCTATTAGGCACTTCCCTAGCTTTGGGAGCAAATGCAGTGCAGGTGTATTTTGAATGGATGGGGCTCCTCTCTGTGCCACTTTTAGTGCTGATGGGTTATGCGCTCTTACAAGCCTATCGCCTGAAAGGCTGGGATGCTCTTATTTGGATAGCAGGGGCACTCTTAGCAGGGATTGTTGGGGTTATATGGTGGTCAGGCTGGGACTTTGTGTATCATCCGTCTTACAGAGCGCTTTTGAAGGAGTCTTGGATAGAAAGACTGCGTGGGGGAGTGTTTTTGATTCTAGATGATCTTCTATGGGGTGCAGCTTTATTGGCCATAGGGGGGGCTTTCCTTTATCTTCTCCTGCATAGGAGTCGCTCAAATGTGGGGGCAGGATTGGCACATATTGGTTTTGGACTCCTAATTATTGGAGCGATTCTCTCTGGCGGCTATCAAAAAGTTCTGAGCCAAAATCTAAATCCTCGCAGTCCTGCGAGTAGTGATAACCTTTTCCTTCCCTTAGGCAAGGAGGAGGCTGCTATAGGCTATCTTGTGCGCTATGAAGGCCTAGTCTCCCCGGTGCCTCCTCTCCGAGATATTAGGACTATTTTGCGCGCAGAAGGGCAGACGCTCTGGAGATTCACGGATAGCCTGGGGTATAGTTATCAGGTATGGTTACCCGATGAGCTCACGGCTCGCACTCAAGGCCCCTTACATCCCGTAAATCTCTCCTCCACTCAGAAGTTTTTAGAGGCAAACATAGCTTTTCTCCCCGTAATACCTGCTGATAATCGCTATCGCTACAAAGTGCGTCTCAAGGATTTAGCCGCTGAGAAGGTGTATAACCTGCTATTGGAGGCGGACATAGACGAAAGTTCGGGGCTTATAGCACACCCTTCTCATGTGCGTTTCTGGCATGGAGACCTTTACATTCATCTTACGAGCCTACCGGAGAGGGATAAGCAGCCTCTCCAGCAAACTACCGTGAAATTAGCGCCTAAAGACACAATTCAATGGAACGAAGTTACTATCACATTAGAAAAACTTACAGAGGTAGAAGGGGTACCTCATCCTACTTTCCGAGCATGGCTTAGGGTCTGGAGAGGGGTACCGGAATTTGCACAGGGATTACCTGTGGAATTTAGCATAAAAGAGGGGAGCCTTCAAACACCTTTAGCGACTCTGCCTGTGATGGGCTTTGTAGCAGAATTGCAGGGCTTTGACATGAAAGAAAAAAAGCTTCTTTTTCGCATAGGCCTTCGTACGCAACCAGATAGCTTTATTGCACTCAAGATTTTATACAAGCCTTTCATTGGCCTCTTCTGGATGGGTGTAGCTTTAGTTCTGGTGGGAGCAGCTTGGGCTTTCTTTCGTCATATGCGGAGGAGATAGTCTTACTTTTGAAGGGATGTATCGCCATCCTACACCACCTTCTGCATTTTTCGTGCGCAACAGACAGCGTCTTACTGCTCTGCTTCCACCAGGAGTGGCAGCAATACTTTTCGCAAATGAGGTGCTTGCTGGTGAAGCAGACTCGGCTCTTCCCTTTCAGCAAAATAGTAATTACTACTACCTCACAGGAATAGAGACACCGGTAGGTATTCTGTGGTTATTTCCAGATGCTCCAGCGGAGAACATGCGAGAGGTTCTCTTTATTCAGCCGCCTTCGCCTGAAAAGAAGTTATGGGAAGGATGGAGTTACAACATAGAGGAGGCCCAGGCTCGTAGCGGTGTCC
>JANXCJ010000010.1:0-24505 GCA_025060275.1 Bacteroidia bacterium
TGGAGTTAGGCGCAACCATCTCATATGATGAGAGCAAAGAAGTATTTCATTTGGTAGCACCCCGGAGACTGAAAGGTAGATTCATTCTTTTAGAAGAGGCTTCTGTAACAGGCACAGCTAATCTTCTCATGGCGGCAGCCCTTGCAGAGGGAGAAACAGAGCTTTATCATGCGGCTTGCGAGCCCTATATTCAGCAGTTAGGTAGCCTGCTCCAGCGTATGGGTGCCTCAGTTCAAGGACTCGGTTCTAATCGTGTCCGCATTCAGGGGCAGGTTTCTCTGAGGGGGGCTTCACATGTGCTTCTACCAGACATCATTGAAATAGGAAGCATAGTAGGCTTGGCTGTGATGACACAAAGCCCGATCCGAATAGCCAATGTACCCGTTTCTCACTTGGCACCTATTTTGCACCCCTTTAATCGTCTGGGTATTGAGACTTATGTTCAAGAGGGGACGCTCGTAGTGCAGCCTCCAGCTATCTATGAGCCAAATACCCTATACAAAGGGGATATTTTGACACTTTCTGATCATACATGGCCGGGGACACCGCCGGATATGCTTAGCGTATTACTTGTAGTAGCTACCCAGTGTGAAGGACATGTACTTATCCATCAAAAAATGTTTGAAAGTCGTCTATTCTTTGTGGATCGGCTTATAGAGATGGGGGCACGGGTAGTGCTTTGTGATCCGCATCGGGCATTAGTGATAGGACTGGGGCGGCGCTCTAACCTTAGAGGAATTCGGATGAGTAGCCCTGATATTCGGGCAGGCATGGCTCTCCTGATTGCTGCGTTATCTGCGGAAGGAGAGAGTATAATAGAACAGGCTGAGCAAATAGAACGAGGCTACGAAACCTTAGATGTACGGCTTCAGCAGCTGGGAGCACAAATATGGCGAGATTCAGAAAAATAGGAAGCGAGATATAATCTCCTTAACTTCACTTTATGCCAGTCAGAATTTTGAGCGACTCTCCTTCACTCTTCACACAAATACTTGCAGAGCTGCGTAATCAAAAGCTTCAGAAGGATAGGCAACGCTTCCGATGGAATCTCAAGCGGGCGGGATTTATTTTGGCTTACGAAATCAGTCGCGAGCTCTCCTATATGCAAGCAGAGGTTACTACCCCCTTCGGGCAGGCTCTCTCGCATGTTTTAGCTGAGCCGCCCGTATTAGTTAGCATTCTTAGGGCGGGTAATGCTTTTTTAGAGGGGGCTATGGAGGCTTTTGACTTTGCAGATGTAGGATTTGTAGCGGCCTATCGCACAGAGCTTACAAATCGTGAAGTACAGGTGAAGGTAGATTATTTAGCCGTACCTTCTCTCAAGGGTAGAATTGTTATTCTTATGGATCCGATGTTAGCCACGGGACGCAGCATTCTCCTCTCTTACGAAGCTATTCAGCTAAGGGGTCAGCCACGTCTTACCTTCATTATGGCACTGATTGCTTCTGAGCAGGGGATGAGAATGGTGCAGAGTAAGCTACCGCAAGCACATCTTTACGTAGGTGCTGTAGATAAGGAATTAACGGCTCGAGCTTACATTGTACCTGGATTAGGTGATGCAGGGGACTTGGCATATGGGAGCTTGCATAGCTGAGGCAAGCTGGTTGGCTTACCTTTCTATTTTTCTCATGAGCGGCTTCAAGTTCATGGTAGGGGTAGGAATGAGTTTGGCAATGGGATTGGGTTTCTGGGAGCAGTTTATAACTACTACAAGCGGAGGTATTGTAGGGGTATGGTTTTTCACCTACTTGGGAGATAGAGTCAGGGCTTGGATAGCTCGTAGGCGTAAAAGGATGACAACCTCCACTCTCCCCTCAAGATGGGCTTATTTATGGGAAAAATATGGGCTATGGGGGGTGGCTTTTCTTACACCTCCTATTCTTAGTCCTCCCATAGGAACGGCGATTGCGATAGCTTTTGGTAGCTCGCGCCTAAGAATTGCATGGCGCATGAGCTTATCTATGATTCTATGGGGTCTATTATTTGCTTCGGCATGGCAAAGCCTTCTCTCTCTATGGAGTCGCCTATGATACTTATAAGTATTTGCCCTGTATGGTAAGGAAGGGGCTGCTCAGAGGGTTGGTATGCTTACAGGTTTTGCTTAGTCAGGAGGTTTCGGACACTATGAGAATGCTTGTATTAGACACCGTTCGTATAGAAGCTACACGTTCAAATGTCCTACTAATCGGAGAAACGAGTGTAGATAAGGTAGCCCGACTTCTATCTGCTTTACATATGGCTTATCGGGGCGTTCCATTTGCTCAGGAGGTGGTATATCAGGGTTTTCTACCTCACCAGACCCAGATTACTATAGAAGGCATGCGTCTTCTGCCTGCTTGCGTAGATAAAATGGATCCTGTAATCAGTTACATAGAAGGTCCTATAATAGAAGGAGCTGATTGGGAGGGCAAACAAAATTGGGGAGTCATGCCCACGCTCTCTGTAGGGCTTCTCTCTGTTGAGGGCTCTCCGGGAGGGCAGGCTTACCTTCTCGGTGGAGATAACTATCATCGGTTATTTGCTAATGTGCAGCATCGGCAAAAGGGAGAAAGATTTAGCTTTGTCTCTGCCCTCACTTATAGATTAGGCTCGTACTATCGTACTGGAAAGAACCTAATCCTTTGTGGTGACGCTCCTTCTTTAGCCTGGGCAAGGGATACTATCCTATCTGTGCCCTCTTACACTCGTCTGAATGCCTTTGGGCGCCTCTCCTACAAAATAAATGCGGCTCAAAGACTGGAGGTAGCCTATCTTAGCGATCTGCTTAACAATATGAGCTATCCTGCACTCATTATGGACACTGAGCACCAAACCATGCACCTTGTGAGCGTGCGCCATGTATGGAGGAATATTTCGGATATAAGATTATATGCAAATACCCTCTATCACTTCATGACTGATGAGGGGCGACCACAAGAGGAGATTCGCAATCGTATAGTCATGCCCAACATGTACATGCCTATGAAGGGTATTACTCGTACAATCGGGGCAAGCTGGAATATGCGCTGGTGGCAAAAAGGAAGCTGGCAACTTAGCCAACATACTGAATATACCAATAGCAGTGCTTATGCCTTTATGAACATGGAGCCCTTAGACCGGGGCGTCCCTATGAGCCTGGCAAACTTGGCTGATGTGCGATTTTCTCAAGGAGGTGTCACGTTGTCTGCTACCTTCAGATCAAAGGGATGGTATATCCAAGGAAGGAGTGGCATGAGTGTTTTTCTGTATAACATAGGAGATAGCTTAGAATTCCTTCCTCTCAGGCTCTATCAAGATTTGGAGGTGGGGGGAAGCAACCCAAGGAGAGATTTTGTGGTGTATCAAGTGGGACTAACGAGTAGCTGGGAGAGGAGGGGGCATAAGGTTTCTCTCTCCTTCTCTCAGGGTACTCGGCCTCCTACGCATATGGAGCTCTACGGGTATTACCTGTATGTGCCGATGGATAATAGTATCTGGATGGGAAATTCCCTTCTTAAGCCAGAGGGGATGTGGAGAGGGGAATTTGGATATGAATATACCTCTAATAAGGCACAGCTCCAAGTGAGCTTCTTCTCTAACTACCTTAGAGATTACATTGCTCCGGTGACTTTTTTAGCAGCATACGCGCCAGGAAATGCCACTCCCCAGCAGTGGCGCATTCTCAAAAACACAGGAGAAGCCTTTACAGGTGGGATTGCCCTGCAGGGGAGTTTACAGGTTCTATCATTCCTGCTACTGGAGGGGTGGGGAGGCTACACTTATGGTTGGCATATAACGCTTATGGAACCGCTTCCCTGGATATATCCGCTGTATGGAAGGCTTCGAATGACCTCTGCTTACAAAAGCCACCGCCTCAGTATAGAAGTGTATGGAGCCAATTCTCAGCGCCATCTTTCCCGAACTATTTACATAGAAGACTATACGCCGGCATACGTACTCTTTCACCTACGCTATGGCTATTTATTAGCTCAATTAACTCGGCAAGATAAGGACAGGATTAGGCTTACGCTCATGCTTAGCATAGAAAACCTCCTAAATACTTACGGCTGGGATCATCTGAGTGTGGGGAATATGCCCTTCTTAGGTAGGGTGCTGCGTGGAGGCTTATCGTTAAGCTGGTGAGGGAGCATTAATGTTTCTATGTAGCTTACACAGAATTCACGAGGAGAGATGTATAGGCAGCTTTTTGTAATTCCGAGACGCACTAAGGACGAAGAGTGGATTTATTTCTGTGGGCACTCCTTAGGAGCTCAGCCTAAGGCTGCTCATAGTTATGTGCGGAGGGTCATGGAAGAGTGGGGATGGGAAGGAGTAAATGGATATTTCTCTGACAGGGCTCGCTGGGTGGATTATGCGGATAGATTGCGCTCTAAGTTGGCGCCGCTTCTCGGAGCACCTACAGAAGGCATCGTAATAGCAAATACGCTTACTACCAATCTTCACCTTTTGCTATACAGCTTCTACCGCCCTACACCGGATAGGTATATTATTCTGACAGAGAAGCAGCTATTTCCCTCAGATAGATATGCTTTGCAGAGCTGGGCGGAGTATCATGGGTATCCGCAGGCTGTTCATGAGCTACCCTCTCTTATCCCTACTACGGAGGAGGTAGTTCATTACGTTTATCAAATAGGAGAGAAGTTAGCAGGGTTGTGGATGAGTGGGGTTCATTATCTCACGGGTCAATACTTTGATATAGCTTCTATCACTGAGGCGGTACATGAAGTAGGAGGGTGGGCGGGCTGGGACTTAGCTCATGCAGTGGGGAATGTACCGCTTGCCTTAGGAGAGTGGGGGGTGGACTGCGCCGTATGGTGTAGTTATAAGTATCTCAATGCAGGACCTGGGGCAGTCGGTGGATTATACATTAGTCCTGAGCACTTCAGTAAAGTGCCTCTCATGGCAGGATGGTGGGGTAACCGATTAGAAACTCGCTTCTTGATGAGACCTTCTTTTGACCCTTGGGCAGATGCGCGAGCATGGATGCATAGCAACCCCTCCCCCTTTTCTTTGGCTATCTTAGAAGCCAGTCTGGACATCTTTGCTCTTTTGGCATTGGAAGAGTATTATGTATCAGTGCAGGAAATTCACGGCCTCTTACGCAGAGGATTAGAGGAGATTCCATATGTGGAAGTCCTCACACCGAGGGATTCGCACGGTGCGCAGGTATCTTTTCGTCTAAAGGTTGAGAGTCCTCGCCAAGCCTTTGAATACCTTCTTCGGCAGGGCTTTTTTGTGGACTGGCGGGAGCCTGATATTATTCGGGCAGCCCCTGTAGCTTTGTATAACCTACCCCATGAAGTGGAATTATTTGTGCAGGTGCTTGCTCACCTACCTATGGCTCTGGCTTGAACTTTCCTCCATGCAAGCTGCCTCCCCTATTTCCTATCGTATAAGCTGGGAGCCCTCTCTAAGATATACTTACATCGTAGAGATAGTTCTTACCCCCTCCAAAGGAAAGTATACTGATATAGCTCTGCCTGCTTGGCGCCCAGGGCGGTATGTTTTGCAGAATTATGCTGCGGCCGTGTCTCATTTCAGCGCTTGGGATGCTAAGGGGGTGCCTCTTTCTTGGCGGAAGGTTACCAAAGATACCTGGCGCATTCAGAATCCGGCTAAGGGTTCTTTGCGGATATCCTACCGGTTTTACGCTCGTCAGTTAGATGCAGGCTCCAGTTATATCAACGAAGAACTGGTGTATATAAATCCTATAAACCTACTCATGTATGCGGTAGGGCGTTTAGAGGAGGCCTGTGAGCTGGTGCTACCGAAGCTGCCCCTAAATTGGAAGGTAGCTACGGCTTTACCCCAAATAGCGCATGGGCATTTTAGGGCGCGAGATTATCATGAGTTAGTGGACTGCCCCTTGGTAGCTGCCCCCGTTCTACGTCAAGAGACTATAACCTGCGATGGAGTGAAATTATATGTACATTTCTGGGGAGAAGTAGGAGCAAAAAGTCTAACAGGCTTTCTTTCTGACCTGTGTAGAATCGTACAAGTTCAGAAGCGTATTTGGGGGGGCAAGCTGCCTCTGAAAGAATATCATTTCATCTATCTCCTTGTTCCTTTCTCTATCAGGCATGCGGTGGAACATGAGAATTGTGCAATGTTTGTTTTGCCCCAGGAGGGAGCCAATTCAGAGGAGTCCCTCAAGAGTTTCTTAGGGATTTCGGCTCATGAATTTTTCCATGTGTGGAATGTAAAGCGCCTTCGCCCAGCCGCTCTCTGGCCCTACCGCTATGATAAGGAGTATTATACCAGCTTACATTGGCTGACGGAGGGAGTTACAGACTACTACACCTCTTTGACACTTCTCCGAGCCGGCATACTGTCCGTAGAGGAATTCTGGCGTAGGTTGAGTTTAGAACTTTCTCAAATAGAGAATAGTTTTGCTTATCGTCTTTTCTCTCCAGCAGAGCTTAGTATAGATAGTTGGCTCAGCACATCCATTTATAGACCCCCTCACTTTCAGGGCTCTTTTTATGCAGCGGGTAAGCGCGTAGGCTTTCTTTTGGATATGGTTTTGCGTCGGGAGACGAAGGGTAAAGTATGCCTAGACTCTCTTTTACAATACCTTTATGAACTCTATTATGAGCGGGGACGGGGTATTCCTGAGGATGGAGTAGAAAAAGCAGCCATTCAGTTAGGCGGTCCTTTTCTGAAAAAATTCTTTGCTGACTATGTATGGGGGCGTGAAGCACCTCCCTACGAGGAGCTTCTGGCAGGCTTGCCCTTAGAGGTGCGGTGTGAGCAGAAACCTTTTCCGGATTGGGGGAAATTAGGGCTTGTTCGTTTGCGCTCTGAGGGGGAAGGCCTCCGTGTAGAAGAGCTTGTACCAGGTAGTCTTGCAGAAAAGGTCGGCATAGAAGTGGGAGATATTCTTCTAACCCTAAATGAACAGAATGTAAAGCAGATAGACTCTACTTTCTGGAGCTCCTTGGTAGCCGGTCAAGAGTTTATCTTGGGCTGGAATAGGCAAGGTTTTCCGATGGAAGGGCATGTGTATTTCTCTTCGCAGGATGAAGTTTTTCGCACAGAGATATACCTGTTTCCTACGGACAGGCGCTTCCTTTTAGAATATTGAAGAGCCTTTTACCTTTGTGTTATGCCAAAGGTTTCCATCATTGGGGCGGGGAATGTCGGGGCTACAGTAGCCGAGGTAGTCGCTCATGCAGGGTACTGTCATGAGATAGTTCTCTTAGATATAAAGCCAGGCTTAGCAGAAGGTAAGGCTTTAGATATAGCGCACAGCGCCCCTATTTTGGGCTTTGACACACTAGTACGAGGGGTAACAAATGATTATAAAGCCATAGCGGACTCTGATGTAGTGGTAGTTACATCAGGGCGCCCTCGTAGTCCTGGCATGAGCCGAGATGACCTTATACATGTAAATGCAGATATCATAAAATCTGTCATGGAGCCTGCAGTGTTCTATGCTCCTAATGCTATCTTTATCATCGTTACTAATCCGCTGGATACGATGGTATACTATGCCTACAAGCTCTCTAAGCTACCTTCTCAGCGGGTAATAGGGATGGCGGGGGTGCTGGATACGGCTCGTTATCGCTACTTTTTGGCCCAGGCTTTGAATGCTTCTGTTCAGGATATTGAGGCTATGCTGCTGGGAGGGCATGGGGATACTATGGTACCTCTACCACGCTATACTACTATCAGCGGGATACCTGTGGTGAATCTCCTCTCTGAAGACAAGATGAAGGAAATAATAGAACGCACAAAATTCGGAGGGGGTGAGATTACCAAACTCATAGGTACTTCTGCTTGGTATGCACCAGGAGCTGCCGTAGCCCAAATGGTCGCCTCTATTCTTTTAGATCAGAAACGAATACTTCCGTGTAGCGTTTACCTGCAGGGTCAATACGACCTTCATGATATTTATATAGGTGTGCCAGCTAAGTTGGGGCGAAATGGCGTGGAAGAAATCATCCAGTTGGCACTCAATGAAGAAGAAAAGAAACTTCTGTATGCCTCCGCAGAGGCAGTAAGAGCTATGAACGCAGTGCTCAAATTCTAAGGGAAAGAGGCTATTTATGTGTTTATCTCAATAGAGTCATGCGATACCTATGGTTACTACTTGGGCTTGTGCTGTGGGCCCAGCAGGATATGGCCACGCGTGAACTTCTCCTTAAGTATGATGCAAAATTCTGGTGGCTCAATCTGCAAGTCTCTAATAACTCCACACAGTTGGACCCTTCTTGGGTGCTCACTCGCCTGGAAGTAACAGCACCCTCTCTGGATACTCTAGCGTTTGAGTTATTGAGTTCCCTCATAGTAGACTCTGTGGTAGTAGATGGTCAGAGAAGGAGCTTTTTGCGTGTAGGAAATACAATAAGAGTACCTCTCTCCCCTCAGCCCTCGCAGGGTGCCTTGGTAGAAGCTATCGTGTACTATAGAGGAAGCTCTTCTGTGGGTATTTACAACCGACAGTCGCCTACATGGGGGAATGTCGTTACTTGGACCTTGACCCAGCCTTTTAGTGCACATGGATGGTGGCCTTGTAAGCAGATTCTGTCAGATAAGGCGGATTCTCTATGGCTTTTTATTACTGTCCCCTACGGCACTCGTGCAGGAGGAAATGGAGTTTTAGAGGGAATAGATACGCTGCCTAATCAGAAAGTTCGCTTTAGATGGAAAAGTAGATATCCTACGGCTTATTACTTAGTGGCTTTTTCCGTTGCTGAGTATGTGGATTATAGCTTCTATGCAACTATTCCGGGCATTCCTCAGCCTGTGTTAGTTCAAAATTATGTGTATAACAATCCGCAAACACTGCCTCATTTCAAAGCAGAAATAGACACGACGGCAGCCTTATTGCGTGAGTTCTCTTTGCGGTATGGTTCATATCCTTTCTGGAGGGAAAAATACGGGCATATGATGGCGCCCTTTTCAGGGGGAATGGAGCATCAGACGATGACTACGTTGGGGTTCTTTGGGTTTGAACTTACTGCTCATGAGTTAGCTCATCAGTGGTTTGGGGACTGGGTAACCTGCGGGAGCTGGCAAGACATATGGCTAAATGAAGGCTTCGCCACTTATAGTGAATATGTAGCTCTTCAAGCGCTGGGTACGCCTTCTGATGCACGGAATTGGCTTATCTTCCAGATACACGATAGGATTATTCAGGGAAGTAGAGGGAGTGTATGGGTGGACGACACAGTAGATGAGAGTCGCATATTTAACTATCGTCTATCCTACGCAAAAGGCGCTTCCCTTCTACACATGATCCGATTCAGAGTGGCGAACGATCCACTATTCTGGCATATTTTACAATCTTACTTGTCCAGCTTGGGCGGAGGTGTGGCGCTAAGACAAGACTTCCAGTATATCTTAGAGCAGGTTACTGGACAGAGCTGGCAGACTTTCTTCAGTCAATGGTACTATGGAGAAGGACATCCTATCTTCTCTGCTCGCTGGAATGAAGTAGGAGGAAATCTCTGGATAGAACTTAGGCAGCGGGGTAGTTGGCAGGCAAGTGTGCCCTTTTTTGAAACTCCAGTTGAAATCCTTGTCCGGAGACAGGGACTGCCCGATACTGTCTTTCGTCTGGAGCAGACGCAGCCCATTCAGCTGTTTGGTGTAGGGAACGTAGGAACCGTAACGCAGATTGAGATAGACCCTTCCTATTGGCTTGTCCGAGAAATAGACCAAATTCAGAGAGATTTTACCCTGGGTGTGGAAAACTGGATAGAGGTAACCCCTCTACCCGTTTCTGCAGGTCAATTTCTCTCGGTGTGTATCCCCACAGATGGTCGCATAGAGGTCTTAGACCTTAGCGGAAAGGTATTACACACTGCTGAGGTGAATGAGCCTTTGTGGAGATTTCAAGTTAACATGCCCGCTGGTATGTACTTTATTTGTTGGCAAAATAAAGAGGGGCACATAGCATACAAGTATTTTTGGGTTCATATGTAGATAAGTATCAAGAGGCCTCCCTCAACTGAAAGTAGAGCCACCACCCCGGAAAAGGAAAAATCTGCCTTATCTGCCTGCGGATGAAGTGAAGATAGGATTGGCTAATTCTGTCCTTGTGTCTTGCATGAAGAAGAAATGTAGGAGGAGGGGCTTTTATTTGCTGAATGAAGCGTATAGAAGGTTGGAGGTTGCCCACCGAGGGATGTGGATGGGCCCTCAGAGTAGGGAGAAGGGTATTGTTTAGCTTGCGGGTGGATATAGTGTAATGACCTGCCTCATATACCTGGAAGGCGGCAGCGGATGCTTCTTTTACTCCCTTTCCTGTGAGGGCTGAGACGAAGAGAATAGGAAGGGACTCTAAAGGCTGAACTTTTTTTTGAGCCCAGATGAGAAGACGCCTCTTAGCTTCCTCGCTAAGAAGGTCTGACTTATTGAATATGAGTACAATTCCTTTCCCTTGCTTCTCAGCTTGTCTTAATAGGCTCATATCCTGAGCAGTAAGAGGCTCTGTGGCGTCTACCACTAAGAGGATAACATCTGCACGCATGAGTGCCTCCAAAGTGCGTAGAGCTGCATAGCGTTCTATAGAATGAGGAGGGATGTGAGATTTCCTGCGGAGTCCTGCGGTATCTATCCAATAGAAAGGTTTTCCTTGCCATTCACTTAGTTCTTCAAGTGCATCTCGGGTAGTGCCAGGGATATCGCTGACTATAGCTCGAGGCTTTCCAAGGAGGGTATTCAAGAGGGTGGATTTACCAACATTAGGGCGGCCAATGAGGGCAAAACGTGGTACTTCTACGGCTAAATTTGTGTGGTTGGTCTGAGCGAATTCTCTTAGAGCTTTCCTGAGCGACTCTATACCTCTCCCGTTTGTAGCAGAGACAAAGAAAATAGGCTCAATTCCCAAACGGTAAAGCTCTAAGCCCTGATGCATCTGTATTGGATTGTCTGCCTTATTAGCGACAAGCCAAAGGGCTTGGTCGGGTCTTCGGTGGTGACGAAGCCATTCTCCAAACTCTTCATCCATAGGATGAACCCCCGTAGAAGCCTCTACTACCCACAAAAGCAGATCAGCCTCTTCCACGGCAAAACGAACTTGCTGGGCGACTTGGGCTTCTATTCCAGGTTTTTCTCCCAGAAATCCCCCCGTGTCTATGAGAATAAGGAAGGCATTTTCCTCCAGCTGAAGAATGCCATAATGCCTATCTCGTGTAACAGCTGGGGTATCTTCTACGATTGCCTGGCGTCTTCGTAAAAGACAATTGAAGAGGCTAGATTTACCTACATTCGGTCTTCCTATAAGAGCGGCTTTGCGCATTGCCTAGATGAGACGCTTCCATAGGACAATGTATTTCCCGGGCGCTTTTTCTACAAGAAGTCCTGGACGACTACCCAACAGGACAAATTCTGCTCGTCGCAGCGGAGCCTCTGTGTCTGCTACCCAGATAAGGTTTTGTTCTAAGCGCAACTCAGGTCCTAAGGGAATCTGCTCCTCACGTAATTCCATCGTCTCTGGTTCTATATGATTTAGCTTGAGGAGGAGAGAAAGACGAGGGATAAAGTTTACGATCACGAGGTCTAGCTCTTCGCCTATGAGCCCTTCATAAAACCCTGCGTAGCCTATGCTATCCTTCAGAAACCAAGGGCGGAATTCTTTTATGAGTATAGCTCGCTTGCCTTCACTGTCTAGGGAGACTTCTATTATTACCGAATCGGTTCCTGCTTGCGTGATTATGCTATTTTCCAGCGGTTCTCCGGAAAGAAATGACGGCGAAGGTTCTATGCTTTCTTCCCGCAGTAGCCAGCCTCGCTCTCCTCTGTGGCAAATATATATTCCCTCTGCTGTCTCCTTAAGATAAGCTACCGTAATGCCAGCGGGTAATGTATCAATTATCTTAGCCAGCTTGGAGGGATTCTCCCGAAGCAAGGTAGGCTCTGAGAGCTGAAGCTCCCCCTTGGGAGCAGAGGCGCATCGTATTAGGCTCCAAATCAGCCCATAGGCTAATAGCTTGCGCACTATGCAAAGCTACAAAACTTCACTATTTGTATCTTTGAAAAGGTGAAAATCAGCTGGGTTGGTATTTTATCTCTACTTGTTGCTCAAACTTCTTTAGAGGTAGAAGGGGCAGGAGGGGGCATCTACCGAATTCCTGTGGCCCGAATCTCCCCCTTTTCAGATATCGCTAAGGTATATAAAGCTCCTGGCCGCCATGTGGGAGGTAATATGCAAGGAGGGCTGTTTTTCAGGTACTTTTATGATAGTAAGAACTACATAGACCTTGGGCTGAGTACGAGGTATTTCTCTCTAAGGCAAGGTAGTAATGTTGAATCTTTTTTTCTTGTGAATGTACCTATCCGAATGGGATGGTGCTTGGATACCTCACCTTCCCCGTATGGAGTATGGGTAGGAGTTTCTGGTTCCTTTCTTGTGAATGCATGGAGTCGTTCTAAGGTAGAGGGTGTCTATCGGTTTGCAGATTACTTTGCCCGATCGCAACTCCATGTTCATGCAGGGATTGAGAAGAGCTGGAAAGCATGGCGAATGGGTAGTAACCTAGGATGGGACCTCACCCCAGCTTGGGATAGGATGTTATTCCAATCCTCTCGCACACTTATTCATCACTTAGCTTTCTCCATTTACTTTCGTCGCATTTTATGGCGTTTGAAAGGTTGAGGGGAGTATTGAGCTACTTTTATTATAGAGTGAGCCAGAAAATTAGCCCCTATGAGCTTTCTAAGCTTAATTGCATTAGTGCCTTATACAAGCGCCTGATGAGGGCGAAGAATTATTACCTGAGTGTAGAGCTGTTTGGGGGGGCTCTCCCAGAGCAAGAGTGGGGTAAAAAGGTAGAAATTTCCTTAGGCGGCTTAGTTCGGCGAGCCGCTACACCCCCGTGGAAAGGCAAGCTTTTGTACCTAATAGCCAGAGAAACTGGAGCAGAAAAGGTCTTAGAGTTAGGGACGCATGTAGGCATAGGAACATTATACCTACATAGTGCGCTCCCGAGGGCAGCAATACATACCGTAGAAGCCTCTCCTGCTTTGGCAGCTCAATCTAAAAGGCATTTTAGACTCTTTGGCTTCAAGCCTTTCTGTTATGTTGGGACTTTTAGGGAGGTTCTACCCCGATTAGAGGGAGTGTGGGACCTAATCTATCTGGATGGAGATCATCGGGGTGAGGCCTTCTTTGAGTATGCTTCTTGGTCGTATGACCATTTAGTGGTGGGGGGCATGCTAGTATGCGATGATATTTTCTGGAGCCGAGATATGTACGAGGGATGGAAGCGTGTCTCTACTCTCAACTGGGCTAAGCAGAGGGTTATAGGACCTTTCGGCATTTTACAACGGTGAGGCGGTGGAAAATAACTTTGCTTGCTTTAGGGGTGGGGTTATTTCTCTTAGTGGTAGGAGCATGGATGCTACGATGGTGGTGGTTTCCTTGGCTTCTGAGAGGTTACATGTATGTTCATGACATAGGGCGCGTGCGTTACGAGGAGCTTATTTGGGATAAGCCGAGTCATTTGACGTTTTGTGGGTTTGCCTTCCGAAAGGGTGCCTGGGATTTTGGTGCAGATAAAGTAGAGATTAAGCTATGGCCTTGCCGATCAGTTTACATTCAAAATGGGAGGTTGGGGAAGGGAGGTGTCCAGCTCGCAGTTGATGGGGCTAAGACACCGACTCCTGCATCCTTGAATTTCCTGCTGGACTGGATAGAAACTCTGAGCGCGTTGGATACTCTTTTACTAGACTCTCTTGAGCTGCCATATGGACTTGCGGTGAGTTTCGTGAAAGGAGGGAGGCAATGGAAGGGTAGCCTAAGACGGGGCATTTCTGAGGTGATAGGACAAGGGGAGTGGATAGGGGATACACTGCGATTTAGATTGGATTCAGCGCGTTTTATTGAGGGAGGAGGTGGGTATGTAGGTTGGGATAGTATTAGGGGCTATTTGAGCAAGGGGGAAAATAAGTTAGATATAAAGATATTGGGATGGGGTTGGCGGCTCTTTCACAAGCGTATAGCCTCGCGTCCTCTCTTTTACGAGGTAGCTGGCATGAAAGGAGAATGGCGCATCGTACAGGACACGCACTGTCTTTCCATTCGTCCTTATCATATGCCCTTGGATTTTACTCTTACCCTTTGGTGGCATCCTAAACATTCGTGGTTACAGGCTTGGGTCTTTGTACCCGAGCAGCCGCACAGGGCTTTTCTTGAGGCTTTTCCGGAAGGTTTTTTCACCTGTCTTAGCCAAGCTGTGATAGAGGGTACTTCCTCTGTGTCACTGCGTATGGAATATAACCCTCATTCACGGGATACGCTCTCTTTAGATGTAGGATGGGAAGCTCATGATTTTCGCCTTCTGCGGTGGAATGGGCGAAATCCGCTTTCTCTGCTTGAGCCTTTTGAGTATCAGCCGTACCGCTCTGCGCGGCGAATTTGGCTGGGGCCGGAAAGTAATTCCTATCTCGCTTTTAGTCAAATTACGCCATATGTGCTTCATGCGGTGCTGCATAGTGAGGATGGAATTTTCTTCTATCATTCCGGCTTTCAGAAAGAGAGGTTTATAAAAGCTCTCTTGGAAAATTGGCACTGCCGCTGCTTCCGCCGTGGAGCCGGCACTATCACAATGCAGGTGGTACGCAATCTTCTGCTTACAAGGGAAAAAAACCTCGCAAGAAAAGTGGAGGAAATCCTGCTTACGGCCCTGATAGAACGCTTTAGGCTTCTTTCTAAGCAGCGTATAGCAGAATTATACTTTAATATGGTAGAATGGGGGCCCGAGGTGTATGGTCTTACAGAGGCTGCGCATTTTTACTTCGCCAAGGAGCCGCATGAGCTTACTATTCCTGAGGCTATTTTCTTAGGTCTTCTATTGCCCAGCCCTAAAGCCTACCGCCACTTTGTAGATAAAGAAACAGGGTGTGCGCTCGCTTCCCTCAGGCCCTATTTTCAGACGATTGCTCGCTTTTTAGTACACCAAAACTACTTGCATCCAGACTCCGTAGAAACTATCGTGCCTGAGAGGGTGTGTCTCACAGCCCCAGCCTGGCGGAAAGACTCGGTTGTTTTCGCTTCTCCTATGCCGTAGGAAGAATGCTTCGCAAAATCTTGCGTTTTCTTGCTGGGATTTCTTTGGGTGTCCTACTCACGATAGGGCTATTAGGCGTAGGTATATACGCTTCAAAAGATGCAATCTTAGAGTGGTTTAAGGGGCTACTCTCGCATACTTTCTCTGCAAATCTTAGCTGGAGAAAAATAGGAATAGGGAGTATATGGGAGCTCCCACAGTTCTCTATTCAGGTGGAAGAATTTCTTATTAGAGGAAGGAGAGGGGATACACTTTTTAGAGCCCATAAAGCCTGGGTTTATCTCAATCTCTGGGCGGTAGTGTTTAGAAAAAGTTATGTTGTAAATAAAGTCAGACTGGAAGAGCCTACTCTACTGATTAAGTATGATAAGCGAGGCAGGTCTTCATGGGTTGAAATTCTACCTGGTGGGGACTCCACTAAGTCCTCTCCCTGGGCTGTGGAAAAGCTCATAGTCAAAGGAGGACAGTTTTTGTACGAGGATCATGTGGCTCGGTTTAGCTTGTGCCTTGGAATAGAGCAGCTCAGAGCTTCTATTTATCATGGAGTGCAAGCGTGGGAAATAGAAAGCAGTACCATAGGTGAAGTGAAGTACTTAAGCAGTCAGGATAAGTTTTGGCTGAAGGATCATAAATATAGCTTAAAGAGCTTGATTATCTATGACCAGAACTGGCTCATTGCAAAGAGCCTACATTTAGGTATAAATGGTCTTATGCTCAAATTAGAGGGAGGGGTGCGCTTGAAGCAAAATCCCCCTGCGGTTTCTCTGCGTTTGAAGCAGATAGCGCTGGACATGGAGACGATGAGACGCTTGTGGACAGGGGCACCCAAGGAGTTAGAGCATATACCGGTGTCTCTGACAGGAAAAGGAGAAATCATAGGAGACATAGGCAAAGGGCATTTGCCTCGGGTGCACCTTTGGGTCTCCCTCAAGACGAAAGAACCTTTCCAGATAAGGGGCTATAAGCTTCAAAAAGCATTTGCTAAAGGGGAGCTATACTGGGACCCTACCAAAGGACGACAATCCTTTCTTCACTTAGACACATTATTGTGGAGAGGAGCTGAAAATGACTCCCTTCTGGGTTCTGTGATGTATCGCTGGCATACTGGGAAGGGTAAGGGGCATCTAAGAGGTACCCTAAGTCTACGCACACTATCTGATTTGGGCTGGGTGAGCGCAGATTCTTTAGAAGGAATGCTTATAGTGGACCATTTAGCTATAGATTTCTCTAATAAATGGGAGTTTTCAGGAGAAGGAGAATTGCGAGATTTACACATTGAGGATGGAAAAATAGAGAAGGCTTACTTCCGGATTTCTCCTTCTACTTTGTTTCTCAAGGGGGTTTCTCTATGGTATCAACAGCATTGGGTCTATGCCTCTGACTTGATCATAGAAAACTATGCTCGTTTGTGGGATACTACTACTATATCTCCACTGCGTGTGAGGGGGAGAGTAAATCTCCCTGTTCTAAGGCTTGAACGCATAAAGGCTAAGCAGGCGGATAAAGGGAGTAAAATTGACCTCACTCATGTTGAGCTTCAAGTCTATGCTAAAATAGATACCCTTTATTGGCTATATCGCTGTTATGGACCTGCTTTGATAGATTTTTCGGGGTATGGGGATAGTTCGTACATTAAAATCCATAAGATACAAGGCGTGGGGGGAGGCTGGGGTTCTATGGAGATATGCCATGGGCGTTCAGATTCTCGTGTCTTTTGGGGGGTGAAGGGCCATTTTCAGAACATTCTACTTCCTAAACTGTATCAAGAGTGGCCTGAGCTTGATACGCTCTTTCCCCTTATGCGGCACTTAGAGGGCAGTGTAAGTGGAGAGTTTCAAGCTATGCTTCCTTTCAAGCAAGGTAGGATAGTTTGGCCAGAGCTTCAAGGGAGCCTCTCCCTTATGCTTCAGGATTTTGTAGTGGTGGAGAGTCCTTATACTTATAAGCTACTGGAGCTGGTTCCGCTCACAGACTTTAGAAGGATAGAAGTAGGCCGGATAAAAGCTAATATCTCCATTTCGGAGGGAGTAGTGCGTCTGGATACTACTTGGCTGCGAGCTAATCGTTGGAGAATGCGTGTAGGGGGTATCCATACGCTACGAGGGGAAATCGGATATGACCTTCTCATAGAAGTGCCTCGCTTACTCTTAGATAAAAGTGCGGAACGCATTCAAGAATGGGTGGAGGAGAGTGAGGGAGAAAGAGTCAGGCTGAGCATACGAGTAGAGGGAACTACGCAATCGCCTACCTTTCGGTGGAAGGTGGCTAAAAGGGAGAAGGCACAACCTGCTCCCCCTCCAAAATCTAAAAGGGAACGAAGGAAAGCTTCTTTACCCGTGGAGGAGCATTAGAAAGCTTCCAAAGACTGAGCGATTTTTGTGTTATGTCCTATTCACCGCAGGAGAAAGCTGCTTATATTCTTCCGATTCTGGAGAATGAGTATGGGGAGGTTACTACAGAGCTTCGTTATCGCAATCCTTATGAGCTTGTGGTAGCTGTACTTCTCTCTGCTCAGTGTACAGATGAACGGGTAAATAAAACCACACCTGCTTTTTTTGAGCGTTTTCCTGATTTTTTCTCCTTGGCTAATGCTACGCCAGAGGAGGTTTTTCCTTATATCCGCAGCATATCCTATCCAAATAGTAAGGCGGAGCGTTTGGTAGCCCTTGCTCGTGCCGTAGTGAAAGAATATGGGGGAGAGTTACCTCGGGAGCCTGAGATATTGCAGACACTACCCGGCATAGGAAGAAAAAGTGCAAATGTGATTAGCTCGGTATTGTGGGGAGCTCAGGTCATAGCTGTGGATACCCATGTCTTTCGGGTTAGCCGCCGTATAGGCTTAGCTCAGGGAAATACTCCTGAAAAGGTAGAAGAAGAACTTCAGAAAGTAATACCCCCCTCTTATTTGGGGCGAGCCCATCACTGGCTTATTTTGTTTGGACGCTATCACTGTACAGCCCGTAAGCCTAAATGTGAGCAGTGCAAGTTTATGAAAGTTTGTAATTTCTACATGGAAAGGCAGGAGACACAAAGAGCACCTTCTTAGATTTTACCAAATTCTTTCCCTTTCTATCAGAAATTGATTACTTCGTACCATGCAGGATAAGTTGGAAGCTCTTCGTCGCAAGTACAGCTTACTTGGGCAAGATATTGAACCTTATCTTGAGGGGCTGCTATATAGTCGCTCGCTTACCTATTGGGATTATATTGAGTTAGAAACTCTTCTCACACTTCAGAAGCCCCGCACGGACTTCCCGGATGAAATTGTGTTTATCGCTTATCATCAGATCACCGAGCTATACTTTAAGCTTATTAAGGTAGAACTTTCCCTCCTCTCTGAGGAGAGTTGGCAAGACCCCAAGGTGATCCAAAAACGTCTTCGTCGGATAGAGCGGTATTTCCGTCATCTCAGCATGAGCTTTGAGATCATGTTAGAGGGCATGGACTCGGAGAACTTCCTGCGCTTCCGCACGGCTCTTCTTCCAGCCAGTGGGTTTCAGTCCGTGCAGTTTCGTGAGATAGAACTGATGAGTACTGGGCTTCGGCAGCTCTTAGCCCCTCATAAGCGAGATTTCAAGGGAGATAATATTGAGGAGCTTTATGATAATATCTACTGGAAGTTTGGCAACTTAGATAACCGAACAGGCGAGAAAACACTTACCTTGAAGCTCTTTGAGCAAAAATATGATGCTCACCTTCGGGCACTTGCTCATGAATGGAAAGATAAAAACCTGAACACTCGTTTAGAAGCAGCGCTTACTCGGGGGCAAGTGTCCGAGGAGCTTATTCAGTTATTCCGAGAAGTAGATATACGAGTAAATATCCAGTGGCGCCTGGTACATTTTCGCACTGCTGCGTATTACCTCAAGAGTGGTGAGAACTCTTTGCCCTCTACTGGAGGCACAAACTGGCAGCAGTATCTGCCCCCTAACTACCAGAAAATACAATTTTTCCCCAGCTTATGGACAGATGAGGAAAGAGCCGAATGGGGTAAAGCAGGTTTTATAGAGAGCTTCAGGTCAAGTACAGGAGGCCTATAGGGATTGATCATATTCCACTAGTACTACTGTATAGGCGGCTATTCCCTCTTCTCTACCCAGCGCACCCATACCTTCGGGTGTTGTTGCTTTGATGCTAACCGCAGAGGGAGGTACTCCTACTACTTCGCTAATAGCCTGCTGCATAGCAGTATAATAGGGGCTAAGCTTAGGAGCTTGGGCGATGATTACTGCATCTATGTTTACAATCCTCCATTTCTCCTGATGAAGGATTTGATTGACGGTGTGTAAGAGTGAGCGTGAGTCTATATTTTTATATTTAGGTTCGGAAGGAGGGAAAAGCTGACCGATGTCTCCCTTGCCGATAGCCCCTAAGAGGGCATCACAGATAGCGTGAAGTAATACATCTGCGTCGGAATGTCCCATTAGCCCTTTATCATAAGGGATTGTGACTCCGCCCAGTCGGAGAGGGCGTCCTTGGATAAATTTGTGCGCATCGTATCCTATTCCGATGCGGAACTGGCTCATATGGATGCAAATCTATAATAGCTTAGAAGTACAGCTGCCAGTTTCTCCTGTAGCATATGTTTTTTCGGACTCTCTCCGCGTAGGATACAAAGTGATGGCTGAGCTGAGTCAAGGATGGAGAGGTCCCCGCTTACCTTTCTGGCAAAAGGAGAGCTGGCAGCTTCAGCGGCAGCTAAGTGTGTCCTCTAATGCGGTACTTTACATAGAAGGGGTAGTAGGGACCATCTCCGTGTGGCAAGGCAAAAGGTTGCTCTTTCAGGGCGGTGGTCCATGCGTTTGGGTGCCTCTCTTGAAAGAGGCGGGAGGCTCCATTCTTCTGAGGGGTTATGAGGGAAGTGGAATTAATGGAGGTATTTATCTCCTTTCCCGGGCTGATAGTATCGGTTGGCCTGCTGAGCCCTACCCCGAGGACAGCGGCTTTTTCTGTAAGGGAAACTTCTATATCCTTACTCCGCAAGCCGCTCTCACGATAGAGGGAATTTCAAGGACTGATGCATGCCAAGGCTATCCTTTTTTCCCCTCTGCTAGGGTACGCCAAGCCTTGAGAAAACTTGGAGTTTGCTTTTGCATTTTACCTCCTTCTCAGCAGGGCAAAGAACCCTCTCCGGTCTCACCTCACATATTTTTCATTCTTATATCGCTGGTAGGATTGGTTGTGTGGAGGCTTCCTACTCTACGGGAGGTAATTTGGCTGGGATGGCTCCGTCCTATCCCTACAAATTTGATAGAGACAATTATAGGTATAGTGCTGCTTGGACTACTTAGCGGCTTCTTATGGGGGAGAATATCGCCTTTCGTGGTAGGGCTTTGGGGACTGTTTCTTGTTGCGGAGGGCCTTTTTATAGGACTGAAGGGGGGAGAGTTTCAGTGGTGTTGGCAAAGCTGGCTCCCACTGGTGATGGTAGGCTTAGTAGGAGCTACTGTAGATGCTTCGTTTGTAAGGCCCTGGATAATAATGAGCTGGCTAATGAGAGCTTCTCGTCTTTCTATTGCTTTTCCTGATTTTGCTTACCTTTGCGCTGCCGAAGTATTTATCTATATTTTGAGCTTAACTGCATGAAGCGCATAAGGAGTATATTTATTGCTTTACCTCCGCCTCCAGCAGACTCGCCTTATTACGACTTAGCCCGCTCTTGGAAGGTAGAAATTCACTTTGCAAACCTGGTGGAGACTCAGGGTATGTCGTTAGCCGAATTTCGGGAACAGGGGATTAGTCCTCTTGATTATGGGGCTTACATCTTTGCAGGTAAGCAAGCAGTGGAGCATTTTTTTCGGCTTATGCAGGAAATGCGGTTGGACATACCTGCAGAAAGCCGCTTCTTATGTGTAGGAGAGGCGGTTGCGCAGCATCTTTATCAATATATTCCGGGTGCTCTTCGGCGGCGCACATACTCCCAAGCAAAAAGCTTAGATGAACTTATACCCTACATGCGTAAGTATGCTCAGCTCAAATACTTGTATGTAGGAGGCGGAATAGCTCCCCTTCAATTTTTTGCGGAAGCGCAGCGGTACAATCTCTCCGTCTCCATTGTGCGGGTATATCATGTGCGGTATATACCCTTACCTGAAGGTCTAAGAAGAAAGAGATTTTCCGTACTTTGCTTCCCTTCTGTCAGTAGTGTGATGGCGTGGAAAAATTTATATCCTAATTATCAGCAGAAAAATATGACCATATTAGTATTTGGTCAGGACACATATAGAATTGCGCAATCAGAGGGATTTCAGGTTACAGATTATGCACCCCGAGGAGAAGTACATTCTCTTTTGTCTCTTCTTTCCCATTTTTTGCGCTCGCATGTCGGTAGGAAAGCCTCTATAAAGAGTTGACTTAATTATGATGAAAAGTTATTACCTTTGGAGCGTGCGGGTTGGGCGACTACTCTGGCTGGGCGCAGCACTTATGTGGGCTCAGCAGGACCCTCAGTTTACTCAGTATATGTATAATCGCTTTGGTTTGAACCCTGCAGCTGCAGGATACGCAGGGGCGTGGCAATTCTTCGGGGTGGGACGACTGCAGTGGATAGGTATAGATGGTCATCCCATAACTTATGCTGTAACGGCTAATACACCTGTGACATTTTTGCGAGGCGGTGTAGGAGTACAAGTTTTAGGAGATCAAATCGGTCCCTTCCGTACTACGGATATAAAGGCGGCTTATGCTTTTCGTATTCCTATAGGAGGTGGAGGCTCTGCCTTACAGATAGGTGTAGCAGGTGGCGTCATAAATAAAACCCTGGACGGTGCTTCTCTTCGTCCGGAGCAGATTCCTGACCCTACTCTTTTCAATAGAGCCTCCTCTTTATTACTTCCTGATGTAGGAGCGGGTCTATACTTCACTCTTCCCGAAGATAAATTCTACATGGGTTTTTCTGCTATGCACTTGACAGAGCCTGCCCTGAAAGATTTTACTTCTACGGGGCGCAGTAGAGTTCCACGCCATTTTTATGCTACTGCGGGTTATACGGCTCGGCTTTCAGAGAATGTAGACCTTATCCCGTCTGCTTTCTTCAAGCTGGCTGGCTCTCAATATATGGTGGAAGGGAATTTATCCCTGCGGGTTGAATCCGTAGTTTTGGGGGCTTCTTACCGCTTGGGTGATGCGGTGTGTGCTCTGCTGGGACTGCAGGCCACCGAGAGTCTGTTTGTGGGGTATTCTTATGACTATACTCTCTCTCGCTTAGGGGCAGTTACCACAGGCTCACATGAATTGGTAATCCTGTACACATTAGCACCCGCTTTTCGGTTGATCCCGCCTGACTTAGGGGTGAGAGATAAGAAAGACTTCAGATAAACCTAATACTTGCATATATGAAAAGAGGCGTATATTTGCAGCAATCTTTTAGGAGCATGAGTGAAAGAGTTTCTATATTAGCTGGAGTATTAGCCATAGTGCTAATTATCACCTCGGGTTGTGGAGGTGGTGGTACTGGGGCAAGAGGAGAACTTACGGGCGTGAAAGGGAGACCGAAATGGGATAATCCCCTCCCTTTTGGCATGCTTACGATACCCCCTGGAAGTTTTCATATGGGGAATAACGAGCAGGATGTGAACTATTCCCAAAATGCTCGTATTCGCCAGATCACTATAAGCGCCTTCAATATAGATGACACGGAAATATCTAATAACGAATACCGGCAATTCGTGGATGAAGTAGTAGCAGGCTCTGAAAAAGCATTTGCAGACAGTGTATTCTCTTTTATGGAGCGGTACTATGGCAAGAAAATAAACAATCAAGAGGAGTACCTGAGGTTAGTTTATCCCGATACGCAGGTCTGGAATAGAGATTTTGGGAATTTCGTCTATAATGAGCCTTTAGTAGAGAATTACTATTGGCATCCTGCTTTTGACGACTATCCTTTAGTGGGGGTAAACTGGTATGCGGCTCAAGCATTTTGTTACTGGAGGACTATGTTCTATAATAGTTACAGAGCTAGTCGGGAGCTTCCACCTGTTCCTCGTTTTCGCTTGCCTACGGAGGCGGAATGGGAGTATGCGGCGAGAGGAGGGTATGAGCATAATATATATCCTTGGCTTGGTCCTTATACTCGTAACTCCAAGGGCTGTCCATTAGCAAACTTCAAGCCGGGTAGGGGGGATTATATAGCTGATGGATTTGAGTATACCGCTCCCGTTAAGTCTTACTTTCCTAATGACTATGGGCTCTATCACATGGTAGGAAACGTAGCGGAATGGTGTGAGGATGATTTTGAAGAAACGGGCCCTATTGCCTATACCCATGATCTGAATCCAGTATATAGGGATCCACGCAAGCAAAACCGGCGTCGTGTTGTCCGGGGTGGTGGATGGAATGATGTGGCTTATTTTCTATCAGTGGGTACTCGGGACTACGAGTATGCAGATACTACCAAGTCGCACATAGGGTTCCGCTGTGCCCTCTCGGTAATAGGGCGTTCGGGAGCGATGCGCTAAGAAAAGTAACTAAACATTACAAAACGGATAAAGTTATGGCTGCGAAAGGTCAAGGAGCGTTTGACGCTCTCTTTAGATCAAAGGGGTATAGAATTGCCCAGAAGTATTTGTATGCATGGGGCGCCTCCATAGTTATTATAGGGGCTCTCTTCAAAATTCTTCACCTCCCTGGGGCTAATGAGATGCTTATCGTTGGCTTGGGTACAGAGGCAACCGTATTTTTCGTCTCTGGCTTAGAACCTCTTCATGAGGAGGAGAAACAATGGGATTGGTCTAAGGTTTTTCCTCAGCTCAAGGAGGAGGGAGAAGAAGAGCAGCCTATAGAAATGGGTCTGATGGGAGGAGTTGGAGGCTTCATGCCTGGACTCGGCCCGGGTGTGAAATCCCTTCAAGAGAGTAGCTTCACGCCAGATCTCTTGGAACAGCTTGCCTCTTCCATAGAGGGCCTAAGGGTAAGCGTAACTAACTTAGCCGATATTACAGATGCGACTATAGCTACGAATGAGTTTGCCCAAAAGGTGCGGGAAGCATCGGTGCGAGTGGAGCAACTCTCTCAGAGCTATGCTGTCACTGCAGATGCGATGGCTAAGATAGCTGCTTCCTTTGGAGATATCCAGAGTTATCAAGCGCAAATTAAGACCCTCTCCCATACAATCGCTCAGCTCAACTCTGTATATGAGACCGAATTACAGGAAATGCAAAAGCATATAGCTGCTATAGGTCGGTTCTATGGTGGCTTAGGTCGTATCCTATCAAGCATGGAATCTACTGCGCAAGATGTGGATCAGTTGCGTCAAGAGATGGTGAGTCTGAACTCTAACCTAAGAGGCCTTAATGCTGTATATGGTGGAATGCTCTCTGGTGTGAGTGCAGCTTTTCAAAGATAATATTATATAAATAGCCTATGGGTCTAATAGGTCGTCATCTGACGCAAGCACAAGTAAACCGCCAGAAGATGATAAATATGATGTATCTCGTACTCACGGCTCTTTTAGCTCTAAATGTGAGTGCCGAGGTACTTCAGGCTTTCCAAAACTTGGCGGACTCTCTCCA
>JANXCJ010000010.1:24515-24760 GCA_025060275.1 Bacteroidia bacterium
GGATTTAGCCGCGAGTATAAAATCAGCAGTTCAGAAAGAGATAGAGCAGGGAAATAGAAAAAACGAGCCTCTCTTAGGGGAGGTGGATAGAGTAAGAGCTAAGGCAGATAGCGTCACAGGTATTTTGCGGGAATATGCTTCTGCCCTCTTTGATGAAAGTATAGCGGGAAAAGACCCTGAGACAGGTCGTCTCAAGAGGTTAGACGAAAGGGAGAATAACTACCGATACTGGATGGGTAAGAACG
>JANXCJ010000110.1 GCA_025060275.1 Bacteroidia bacterium
GAATGAGGCAGTGCATGAAGAAGTGGGGGACTTTTTCGTAAATGCAACAGGTCCGTGGGCAGATATTTTGCGTCAAAAGGTAAGACGCGGAGTTGCCCCTCGCCTTCGTCTTAGTCGAGGGAGTCATCTTGTAATTCCTTCTTCAGCTCTCCCTATCAGAGAGGGTTTTCTTATCCCTCGCACAAAAGATGGAAGGGTTTTGTTTGCCCTTCCGTGGTTAGAGGATACGCTTTTGGTGGGGACCACTGATGTGGAAGTAGCGGAGATCGCTCGGGAAGTTACTGTACCTCCAGAGGACGAGGAGTATTTACTTCTTCATCTGAATGAATATTTCCGTATATCACCCAAAGTTGAGGTGCAGGCGCGCTTTGCAGGCTTGCGTGCCCTCGTGGCAGAAAGAAAGGGTTCTACCGCCAAGATTTCCAGGAGACATGTGATAGAAGTCTGGAAGCCAGAGCGGTTTTTGAGTGTCTTAGGAGGTAAATGGACCACTTTCCGCAAAATCGGGGAAGATGCCATTCAGGCGATAGCCTATACCTTAGGTATAAAGTTACCTTCTCTGGAAATGGTAGAAACTATAGAACCTAATCTCTCTGAGTTAGAAAAACTAAAAGCCGCCTATCCTAATCCGATTGTGAGGGGAGAGCCTTTCGTGGAAGGAGAGGTGCGGTTCTGGATAAAGAGGGGTATGGCTAAGAAGCCTGCGGATGTGGTAGATGGACGATGGCAGATGAGCTTCATAGACCAAAGCAGGGCGGAGAAACTGAAACGTGCTTTAGAGCAGAGATGGTGCGAATTATGCTGCTCCTGACCCTATTTTCTGAAGGACAAACCCTGCTTCGGTGCAAAAAAACTGCATAAGATGAGGAAACGCTTTCACGAGTGGAGTAATAGGAATAGCAGGCAAGGGGGCTCGCAATCTATAACGAAAAACTGGACGTAAAAAGTAATGCTTTTCTGAAATAATAGAAAACCCTGTTCGCTTACTTACCTCCTTAATCTGTGGCACGGAAAGCCTTATCCTTCGTAGGCGCATCACTTCTTGACGCCCAGGTTGCCACCCTGAGGCTGCTACCTTCTCTAAGAATCTCTCTGGTAGTAAGTGAATGTAGGGTAGCCTGCCCCAAAAATTCAAGAGGGTATGCTGGTGCCCCCCATAAGGAGAATAATACGGGGGAAAGGTGAAAAATACATATCCAGCGTCCTTAAGGAGAGTGTAAATACGCCTTAGTGCCCTTTCTGGGTCTTCTAGATGTTCTATTACGTCGCGTAGGACTATTATATCAAATTTACCTATCCATTCTGGAGGCAGAGGGTCGTGTAGAATGTCATGCTGGAAGTATTCCAGAGGGAGACTAAGCGCTTTGGCTATGTGTCGTGCTTCTTGTAAGCGTTGAGTTTCTATATCGGTGCCTATCGCCACGGAGAGGTTGGCTTTATGGAAAGCGGCGAGCACGCCTCCCTCTGCACATCCAATCTCCAGCATAGCCATTCCTTCTCGCAGTATGCCTTTTTTGGAGAGGAAAGGCACTAATACCTCATTTCCTAAGCGGAACTGATGCATGAAGTAATGGAGAGTTATTGGGTGAAGGTTCGGTAAGCGGCTAAGCTGAATGTGTATCTCCTTCCAGTTTAGATGAGAGGGGTTTCTCATGAGGATAAACAAAGAGCTACCCAAAGCAGGAGATCTCCATCAGGGTAGTACCTTGTCCATGAAGTATGGAAGTTGGCGATGCCACCAGGGCCAATCATGATAAACGTCGGGGCCCCAGATATCTACCCAAGCGGGTATATTTTTTTCTCTCAGGATGTCTCCTATTCTTCGCGTATGACTAAGCATAGGTTCCTCCCATGCACCTTGTCCTACGCAGAGGACTATTTTTTTCTTGCGTATTTCATCTAAGTAGTAGGGGTCTTGTAGGTTGGAGAGAAACCAGAGGGGCGTGTTGAAGTAAACATTCTCGTCACTATATTCGCCGATAAATTGAGAGAGCTCATATATGCCACTTAGGGCAATTACGCCATCAAAGTGAAAGGGAAAGCGGAAAAGAAAGTTGGCGGCATGATAAGCGCCCATGCTTACTCCTGTGGTCCAGGGGGTAGCCTGTGTAGTGTGTTTGATAAAAGGTACTATTTCTCTTAGAATGAAGTTTGCGTAAGCTTCATGCCTGAGGGCCTTTTCAGCGGGGTGTAGATTGCTTGTCCAGCTTTCCTTATCGTAGCTATCAATTGTGAAGACTTGGGCTCTACCCTGCTCTATGATGGGCTCAATAGCACTAATCAAGCCGAAATCTTCAAGATTGCGATGATCACCGTCTTGGGCTGGAAAAGCTAAAAAGGGCACGCCCCTTTCCCCGTATCGGTTAAGACGAATCGTACGGCCCAGCTCTGAAGCCTCCCAGAAGTGATGCGATATTTGCATAGAGCTGCTTACAAAGTTAGACGTTTATGTATGTAATCGGCTATTTCTATCATTTCTCTAAAGTCAGGTGTGCGTATCACATAATGGTAATCGCCCATCGCAGCCCTAAAAAGCGGATTGGTAGGAGCGTGGTATAAAAGGCGGCTTCCGATTTTCCTCAATATAGCTTCATGAGAATGTTCATATCCGATGTTATTCTTTCTAGCGATATAACAGGTATAGTAGTGGGCTGGTGGCAGCGAGTTTATAGGCTTTTCTAGCACACAAGCTGCCCATATGTAATAAAGGTCTATATCGTGAGCAAAATCGAAAAGGTCTAATGTAGGATAACCCGGAGGACGCATGTTTACCTCCAAAGGATAAATACGCCCCTCTGAGGAACGGATAAACTCAAAGTGAAAAAAACGCATCTTCAATCCATATGCCTCTACAATCCGGGGTCCTATTTGGGCTAAGTCATCGGGAATATCTCGTTGGACAAAATAGAATAGATCAGTGTCCTGGTTAACTACCTCAGCAATTCCTCTGCTGTACTCTAAGGAGGCGGAGAATACTATGCGTCCTTCTCTATCTACTAAGCCATCATACGTTTGAATGGTACCTGTAATAAACTTTTCCAGTAGATAGCCCGGACGGAAAGTTGTCTGAAAGCGTCTCAGTTCTTCTATCGTACCAATTCTGACAGTAGAACTGGCTCCCACGCCCTTATCCGGTTTAGCTATGATGGGCAGCCCATGCTCTGCGATGAATTCTCCTACGTCCTTGAGGTCTTGAGCTACTTTGCCGGGGATGGGTTCTATGCCCGCCTTTTGGAAGTAGAGTTTCATTTGGCTCTTTTGCTGAAATGTGGGTAGATCAGAAGGGCGAGGACCTGGAATATTTAGAGCTTCTCGTATAGTAGCTTCTAAGGGAAGCCAGTATTCATTGAAGGAGTCCACACCTTCAATTTTGCCTACCTGATTTTGAAGCTCGTAGGCAGTCCTTATAACCTTTTCCGTGTCATGCAAATCTTCCAGGCCTACATAAAAATTTAGGGATTGTGCAACCTGAGGGGGAAGTTCGTGAAAAGGCACACCGCCTATGCCTATGGCTGTGCCCCCTAACTTCTGAAAATGCCACGCAAACAAGTGGTAGTTTGGAGGGAATTCAGGCGAAATAAAAAGCCATACCATAGTAGCAAAAGTAGGGAAGAGTATTTACCTTTGGGGTATGTACTACCTTCTAATATTGGGACTAATCCTTGCCGTGTCGTGGGGTCAAGTGCATGTTCGTCGTTGTGGGACAATGGAAAGACTCTCTTATTTGATGCAGAATGACCCTTCCATACGGGAGAGAATGCAGGAAGTAGAGAATCAGACCCAAGAGTACCTCAGGCACTACTCTGCTCAGCGTACGCATAATGTTATCACGATCCCAGTAGTTGTGCATATCGTGTATCGTACAGCTAGTGAAAACATATCTGATGCTCAAGTACTTTCACAGATTCAAGTGCTGAATGAAGACTTTCGTCGCCAGAATGCCGATGCTGTAAATACGCCCAGTATGTTTGCAGGGGTAGCTGCAGACGCCGAGATTCAATTTTGTCTTGCCACTAGAGACCCCTTCGGAAACCCTACTAATGGCATCACGCGCACTCAAACGAATAAGCTGTCTTTCAACCCTCTCACCGATGATGTAAAGTTTTCAAATCGGGGGGGCAAGGATGCCTGGCCTACGGACCAATATCTAAACATATGGGTATGTAATCTGGGAGGAGGGGTATTAGGCTATGCGCAATTTCCAAATGGAGGCCCTGCAAACACAGACGGGATAGTAGTGGATTATCGGTATTTTGGACGAGGAGGCTCTGCTCAGGCACCTTATGATAAAGGGCGTACAGCTACTCATGAAGTAGGACACTGGCTAAATCTCTACCATATCTGGGGAGATGCCCAGTGTGGAGATGATTATGTCAGTGATACCCCCATCCAAGAAGAGGCTAATAGTGGGTGTCCTTCTTTCCCCCATCCAAGCTGCGGGAATACCAGCGACATGTTTATGAACTACATGGATTACACTAACGACGCTTGCATGAACCTGTTCACACAAGGGCAAAAAGCTCGTATGCGAGCCGTATTAAGTCCTACAGGTTTCCGAGCAAGTCTCCTTAACTCTTTGGGATGTGCGCCTCCAGCGGGTGGATGTTCGGGAACGCAGACTCTTACAGCCTCTTCAGGAGTTTTCTCCGATGGCAGCGGAAACAATAACTACGCAAATAACGCCGATTGCAGATGGCTTATTCAACCCCCTAATGCTACTTCTATCACTCTTTCTTTCCAGAGTTTCAATCTTGCAAGCGGAGACTCTGTCATTGTCTATAATGGTTCTAATATCTCTTCTCCCCGATTAGGTGCTTTTTCAGGCAATTCTCTCCCTCCTAATCTCACCTCTTCTAGTGGAGTCATGCTCGTGAGATTCATATCTAATGCCTCTGGGACAGCAGACGGCTTCATAGCCTCCTACAATGCTCAACTCAATCTGCCCTGCTATGGGACCCAAATACTTACTCAAGCCTCTGGAACAATTACAGACGGAAGTGGAGCTAATAACTATCAAAATCAGTTAGATTGTCGCTGGGTACTTCAACCCGGCAGTGGAGTGGGCATAAGAATAGAATTCACACAGTTTGACACAGAGTCAGGATATGATTTTGTGCGAATATATGATGGTCCCTTTGTGAATTCAGACTATCTCGTTAGAAGTTTTTCAGGCTCTAGCCTACCGCCTATAGTTACCACTTCTATTCCCGAGGCGACGATTTACTTTACGACCGACCAAGATGTCACTAAGCAGGGATGGTCCCTCAACTACGCAGTCATCTCTCAACCTTACTGTCAGGGAACTACAGTTTTGACAAGCCCCTCTGGAACATTCAGTGATGGGAGTGGCAATAGCGACTATACCAATCGGACAAATTGTCGCTGGCTTATTCAGCCTGCGGGGGCTTCATGGATAGAACTGTCTTTTAGTAGCTTCAATACTGAGCTTAATTACGACTTCGTGGAAGTATATGACGGTCCTAGCACAAACCATCCTCTTCTCGGTAGATATAGTGGCAATAGCATACCCCCCATCCTGACTTCTTCCGGAGGTAGTATGTTGGTGGTCTTTACTTCAGACAGCTCTGTTACTCGTGCTGGATGGCAAGCTAGCTATAGAAGTAATGGACAGCCTTCTTCTCTGCTTGATGCGCAGGAAGGGTGGGTAGAGCTTTATCCTGTGCCTGCTCGGGAGTATCTTTTTATAACACTGCCTACTGGCATGGAAGAGGCATCTCTCACTGTCTATGACATGCAGGGAAGGGTGGTATGGGAGGGAGGTGTTTCAGGGGGGCAGAATAGGATATTGGTTAGTCATTGGGCGTCAGGCCCTTATTTAGCCCTACTCTGTACTAAGCGTAGCACCATAAGTTTCCGCTTCACGCGTGAGTAATCGGCGTAGAGGAGCAGGTAACCCGTACTGCCTTAGGTCTTTCCAGGGAATAAGAGAGGTGTGAGGAAGTGGATCTTTCAGCCTTTCTAGATGTCCTATAAGCTGGAAATGTGTAAATTCATGCATAAAGGTAGGGGGCGTAGAAGGTGCTTCTTGCAGGACAGTGAAGGGTAAGCACCAGAGCCCCCCCCATAATCCTTGGTTGGTTCTTTTTTCCAGCCACACTCCCTCGGCATTTGCTGACAGGTAGAAAAGAAAATGTTGGGTGGGTTTAGGGCGAGCGGGGGGACGCACGGGGTATCTTAAAACTTCTCCATCACTTAACGCTTTACATACCCTCTGTAAAGGGCATAGCAGGCACCTGGGGCGCTTAGGCGTACAAATAAGCTGGGCTAAATCCATGAAAGCGTATCCTACTTCTCGGGTGCGCCAAGAAGGTGGTAGTATATCTGCCTTCTGTTGGAATACCTTCCTTTGGGAAGAGGGAGTAGCATCTGCTGTCAGGCGGCTCAAGACCCGTAAAACATTACCGTCTACTGGTAAGTAATCAGAGTGCCCACAGAAGCATAGTATAGCCCTTGCAGTGTAGTCACCTATTCCTGAAAGGCTTAGGAGTACTTTTAGGGGGTCATGTGCTTTCAGGAGGGGCTCAAATCCTCCTTTCTCCCATACAATCAGCGCAGTTTTGTATAGATTATGGGCTCTTTGATAGTATCCTAAGCCTTGCCAAATTTCCAAAACAGCCTCAAGGGATGCACTGGCTAGCTTCTCTAACGAGGGGAAGCGAGCTAAGAATCTTTCTATGGTAGCTGCAGCTTGACTTATGCGGGTCTGCTGAAGAAGGGTTTCTGTGACCCATATAGTGTAGGGGTCTCGTGTATTCCGCCACCAGAGTTGGCGCCCTTGCTCACGATACCAGCTTAGTAGGGCTTTGAGGCTCTCTTCACTCTCCCAAAATCTTAATGATGACTCGTTTGCGGCGCTGCCCATCAAACTCTATGTAGAAAATTTCTTGCCAAGGCCCCAAATCCAAGTCTCCCTTTGTAACAGGTAAGATGACTTGGAGG
>JANXCJ010000111.1 GCA_025060275.1 Bacteroidia bacterium
ACCTAGAAAAGGTAACTCAGGTGGCTTATGCAATGGTTACTCAATACGGCATGGCGAATTTAGGGCATGTGGCTTTCAAGCCGAACGAAGAGACCTTCTGGCAAAAGCCATATTCCGAAGAAACGGCTAAGCGTATAGATGCAGAAGTGCATAGAATCATTCAAGAAGCTTATGAAAAAGCTCGCTTTGTTCTACAAGAGCACTATGACCACCTCACGGCCCTGGCAGAGAAACTTCTAGAAAAAGAGGTTCTCTATCAGGAGGAAATAGAAGCTATATTAGGACCTCGTCCTTATGGCTATGGTGCCTTAGAAAAACTTAAAGCCTCTTCATGAATGTTTTTCCTTCCCTCTATCCCACGTCAGAGAATAGAGGGAAAGCTTTGTTTTTTGCCAGTGACTTGCATGCGGGGGCTCCTTCCCGTCAGGCAAGCAATCGCCGGGAACGGTTATTTATAAAATGGTTAGAGCAGAGGGCACCTGAGGCAGCAGCCTTCTACCTACTTGGAGATTTGTGGGATTTCTGGTTTGAGTATCGCCGGGCAGTGCCTAAGGGGCATGTGCGGTTGCTGGGTGCTTTAGCGGCTCTTACGGATAGTGGTATAACCGTTTTTTTCCAGCGAGGCAATCATGATAGATGGCTCACAAGCTACCTTTCGGAGGAAATTGGCTTACGAATTTTACCAGACCCTTTTGAGGCGACTTGGCAGGAGAAAGTTTTTTTTCTCTCCCATGGTCATCACTTAGGTCCCCTTTCTTGGAAGGATAGAGTCAGTTATGCTCTTATGGAGAGTAGCTTTCTCACCTTTCTCTATCGGTGGATTCATCCTGATATAGGTTTATACCTGGGGCGGTTTTTCTCAGGTCGCAGTCGAGAGATTCATGCCCCATTAGATGGGGTGGACTTGGGGGAAAAGGAACTTTTCCGGCGCTTCGTCCAGCAGGCTTATAAAGACAATAAAGCGGTAGACTGGTATATTTTAGGGCATCGGCATCTTGCTCTGGTAGAAAGAATCCATCGGAGTCAAGTAGTGCTTCTCGGGGATTGGATTCAGCACTATACCTATCTCAGGTTAGACTCAAAAGGCTGGATTTTGGCACGGTTTTCTGAGGGTGGTGACATCGTTTTGGCGAGCGGTGATGGATATAGTGAGAAGAGCAAGGGAGGAGAGGAATCTGCTGAGTTAGTCTCCTCTCATATCTGATTGATTTTCAGAAACTGCTCTCTCTTCCTTTAGGGAAGAGTAGGGATAAATGCAATTCTACATGCGTTTGGGTATGTCCTTCTATTTATTCTCTTTGCTTTTGAAAAATATTCTCCTCCTTTAGTTCCACGATGCGAACAGGTGCGATAGCGGGGAGAAGTCCTGACTTGAGAAGTATGCGTTGTCCGTCTGGCCCTGCCAAATAGCTTACAAAGCCTGAGCCTAAGCCTACTCTTGGCTCTCTGCTCAGAGCATATACGTCTCGTGAGAGAGGATAAAATCCCGGGCGAAGATAGCCTGCGTAAGGATAGTAGTAAGCTTTGTCTCCCCGAGCTGCTTGTAAGGCGAAGAGCCGAACAGAGCGTAGAAACTTCTGGGTAGTAGAGTCTTCCCTATCACATACCCAAGCTACCCCAATAAGACCTATTGCACGCGGATTCTGCTGGACATATTGGATTATTTTGCCTATGGAGTCAGCGCGATAAAGGGTAGCTTCTGGCTTGCGCCCTCTGAGAAGCGTGTCTATAAGGTAGCGATAAATCCCTGAGCCTGCGCCTCCCTCTATGACAAAGGTGTAGGGGCTCTTGCGATCAAGAAGCCATTTCACTAAGGTATCCACGGAGAGGAGACTATCTTGCCGAAACGGGTAGCCAATCACTGCGATACCTTCACGAGCTATGCGTGTTTGTTTGGGTCTAATCCGCTGCTCTGTCAATGCGAGCGATTCAGCCTTAGTAAAGGGGCGAGTAATGATTACTACCCGGAAGCTATCTGCTAAAAGTCCTTCAACCGCTTGTTTTTCCGTAGTGTAGGTAATTTCTATATGAGCATTCGGATAAGTCCGATGGAATTGCTCTAAAACTGGCTGCAAAGCAGGATACAAACTCATGTCAGCTGCAATGTGCACGCTTCCACTTGTAGGTGTATCTTGGACCCCTGGGGGTGCGTTGCATCCTCCCGCGCTAACGGCGAGAAGGAACGGGCTGAGGAGAAGAAGCTTTCTTAGAGCGGGTAAGACGCTCCCATAGAAGGGCTGAAATGTCGCTCGCCACATATATAGTAGAAAATATACCCATAATAAAGCCAAGGAGGAGAAGAAGAGAGAATCCTTTAGTGTTTTCCCCTCCCACAAGGAGAAGGATAAAAACTACTAATGCTGCAGTAAAAGTAGTAAGAATTGTTCTGGAGAGAACCAAATTGATACTACGGCTATGAAGCTCTGCTGCAACTGGGACCGCCCCCGGTCGCTTCCGCTCTTCCCGAATGCGATCAAAGAGAATAACTGCATCGTTGATGATGTACCCAATTACGGTCAGAACGGCTGCTATAGTGTCCTGATTTGCTTCTAAGGAAAAGGGTAAGATATCAGCACGACTGAGCACTGCGTAGATTCCTAAAAGTATTACAGTAGTAGCCAAGAGAGAAGCAGCGCTCCCTATTGAGTAGGCGATGCTACGGAATCGCAGGAGTATGTACAAGGCGATACCTATTATGCCGACTATCACGGAGGTTAGCGCACTGGTACGTATGTCCTCTGCGATAGTAGGTCCTATGAGAGCAGAGCGAATGATGGTGGGCTTTGCGTCGGCATGGTGCATAAGTAATCCTTTCAATAGGGCTGACTCTACTTGGGACTGCATATTGGGCTGGTCATATAAGTAGCTTGTACTTACAAGGATATCATTCTTTGCTCCTACTGTCTTTATTACGGGGGCACTTCCTCCAAATGCCTTTGTGAGATCTTCTTGCAGAAGGTCTAAATTCGGTAGGCGACTGAGAGCAACCTGGAATTGATACCCTCCCGTAAATTCTAATCCCTGTCGTATTCCTATTCCAAAAAGACCGATGAGTCCTAGCACGAATAGCCCTACGACTATCCAACGAGTTACTCTATAGTGACGCTCAAAGGAGAACTGAGGTATTCTGTTCATGAGCTTCTCTGCTACTGCAGTGCGAAAGCGAAGGAGATGACCCCAGCGGGGCGAGGTATAGATGCCATCCACTAAGAAACGAGTGATAATCACTCCTGTAATTAACGTGCCTATTACCCCGATAATAAGTGTTACGGCAAACCCCCGAATAGGCCCTATACCAAAGGTGTATAGAATAATCCCTGCCAAGAGTGTCGTAAGGTTAGAGTCCACAATAGCGGATAGAGCGTTGTTAAAGCCATTCTCAATTGCGCCTTTGAGAGATTTGCCTGCGCGTAACTCTTCCAGAATACGCTCATATATTAATATGTTGGCATCTACTGCCATACCTAAGGTAAGCACGATCCCCGCAATCCCTGGCAAAGTCAGCACGACATTCAGAGCAGCCATTACACCCGCCATGAAAAGCAAAAGAAGGATGAGAGCTATGTCTGCCAGTATACCTGCCGTGCTATAAAAGAACCACATTACTGCCAGTATAGCCATAAACGCTAAGACTAAAGCTATAGTACCTTGTCGGATTGTTATCTCACCCAGGGAGGGACCTACGATCTCTTCCGCTTCTATGCGGATAGTAGTGGGGAGGCGTCCTGCCTTAAGCACATTTGCTAAATCTTTGGCCTCATCTACAGTGAAATTACCTGTAATTTGTGAATTTCCTTGTGTAATCACACTCTGAACTACGGGGTAGGTATATACATATCCGTCTAAGACTACGGCGATAGACTTGCCGAGGTAGTCTGTAGTTAGCCTTTTCCAGATGCGGCTGCCCTCAGGATTCATGCGCATTGTAACCATCGGCTGCCCGTCATCAGGATTGAAATCTTGTCGGGCATCCTCTATGACCTCCCCAGTCAGAGGCGCTTGCCGAGTAGGGTTTACTCGTAGGGCTACGAGAGTAAGGACATCTGTACCTTCTCTCTCAGGTTTGACAGTCCATGCGAAAGCTAAGTTATCTGGGAAAAGTAGTTTTACCTCGGGCAGGCTTAGGTAGCTATTTACAGTGGAAGTGTCAGCTAAGCGGGCATAGCCCATCACAGGGCTATTTTCTGCAGCATTTTGAGGAGGGATGAGCACAGCAAAGAGCGGATTTTCTTGCTCAAACTTTGCTCGTTTCTGCTCCTCTGTGAGGGCTGTATCCTTCTTGAGAGTATCTGTGGAAGGGGATTGAGAAGGTTTTTTTCCTAATAAGATTTCCTCTGTTGATAGGGGTTGAGAGGGCTTAAGAGAGTCAGGAGAAGTAGTATCTGCCCGAAGTGTATCTGGGGCTTTCCCTTTTCGGAGACTGGCTATTTTCTCATTTGCACGCTGAAGCAGGGGAAAAGCTTCCTTGAAAGTATAGGTAGGCCAGAATTCTAATTGAGCGGTAGTTCGCAGGAGCTTTCTCACCCTCTCGCTATCTTTTACGCCGGGAAGTTCAAGGAGGATACGCCCTGTCCCGGGTTGACGCTGGATATTAGGGGAAACTACGCCGAACTGGTCTATACGGACTCGCAGAATTTTGTAAGTTCTGTCTACAGCTTCTTCTACTTCTTTTGTCAGCTTGGAAAGAACTTCTTGATCAGAGGCATTATAAGCAACGCCCAGCTTGGGTCCTGCGAAGAACTGGGCTAAGGTAGTATTAGGGCTTTTCTCCTTGAGCACTCGGGCAAATAAGTCTACAAGATTCCCTTCGCCTCTTCTATAGCGCTGGGAGGCTTCTGCTAAGATTGATTGGAAAAGGGTATCGGTGGGTATTTCACATAAACCCCTCAAGATATCCTCTACGCCCACCTCTAAGGTTACATACATACCACCTTGAAGGTCTAAGCCCAGCGTGAAAGAATTCTCTACAGCTCTCTTATAGTGCTCGTAGTTGTCAGGATTCTTGAGCCATGCGGCTCTCATCTCTGGTGTGGATTGCCCTAACTTATTTTCTATTCTGAAACGCTCTATGACCCAGTATAGATTGTAGAAGACGATGAGAAAAAATATGCCTAAGAGGGTCAAAATGAATGTTTTATGTCTAAGCATTGGGGGGCAAAGTTAGAGCTTTCCTATGAAGAAGGCACTCCATGCGTAAGAGTGCGGCTACGGACAAAGAGTCTGTAATCTTTCCAGCATGAACTAGTTCTATGGCTTCTATGAGAGGAAGTCGCCATATCCTGAGCTTTTCTGTGTGGTCTGGGTTGGGAGGTTGCTGAGAAAGCCCCCATGCTAAATATACGAGAGCTTCTTCATCAGAAACGCTATTGGAGAGGTGCATGCGTAGGAGAAGCTGCCAATGCCTTGCCAAAAGCCCTGTTTCCTCTAATAGTTCTCGTTGGATTTCCTGGAGGGGGTCACAGCCTAATTTACCTCCACCTTCTGGAATTTCCCATGAATACTGCTGCAAGGGATAGCGGTATTGGCCTACCAGATAAGTATAGCCTTCCTCATCTATGGGAATAGCCCCTAAGGCAATATGCTTGTAATGAATCACTCCATAAATGCCTTCTTTTCCCCCAGGGGTGATGACCTTATCTTCTCTCAGAGCAATCCAGGGGTTTTCATAGACAGCGCGAGTAGCAAGAGTTTTCCAGGGGTTTTCTTCTTGGAACATTTAAAGGGAGAGGATGCGGAACTCTACACGACGATTTTGTGCTCTGCCCTCACTTGTGCGATTATCGGCTATAGGCTGCTTAGGTCCCATACCCACAATCTCAAAACGGTTAGCCGAAATACCTCTTCCTTTGAGATATTGAGCTACTGCATTAGCTCTGCGCCATGAGAGTTCCAAATTTTTCTCTAAAGAGCCTGTACTATCTGTATGACCTACAATCTCTATGCGCATAGTGGGCTTATCACTAAGAAGCCAGGCAAGCCTCTCCAACTCAAGAAGGCTTTCTGGTGCCAATGTGCTATCCCCGCTAGCGAAGAAGAGTCCATTTAGACGAATTACTTCACCTATTAGGAGGGGGGCTACTAATATATCCTTATTAGTGTGGCCTTTCATAGAGGCTTGACGAAGGTCTATTTGCTCGCTTATGCTGAAATAGCCCGGACTCACTACTATTACTCCATATAAGGAGCCGAGGGGTAAAATTATCTTGTATGCTCCTGTATTCTCATCAGAAATAGCTGTGCCCTCCAGCTTGCGTTCAACTAAGTCATAGTAACGCAGTTCCACATTTCCTATGGGTCGCAGAGAATTTCTTTCTAAGACTCGTCCTTGAACTAATACCACAGGCCTGGGCTGATAGGATGGAGGTAGAGGAGCGCGGTAAATTTGGCGTCCTAGCGTACTGACAGAGTCTGTGGAGACGAAGTAGGCTACCTCTGGATGCAAAGGAGCAAATTTGAAGTAGTAATCGTCTGCGTTAGAGTTAATAGGTTCTGGAAGTCTCTGGGGAGTGGACCAGTGCTGCCAGGTATCATCTAATCTCCTTGTCATATAGATATCCATTCCCTTTGAGTCAGAGCGACCATTCGTTGAGAAGTACAAGGTTATGCCATCTGAGGCTAAGAAGGGGGTAATTTCATCACCTGCTGTATTAATCACTGGCCCTAATGAGAGGGGCTCACTCCAGAGCTTCTGTTCTGGGTCATAGAAGCTTACATACAAATCTTCGCCGCCCATTCCCCCTTGTTTTCGTAGCGATAGAAGGAGGGTTTTACCATCCCATCCCAAAGCAGCTGTGAGAGAACTTCCACTTTCGCTAGAGAAGTTTTGAATGCGTAGCTGTGTGGGTGGTGCCCAAAGCTCCCCTGCTAAGCGCCGAGATAGACCTAATTCGCATGGATTGCGAGGGTTGCGAAATTCTTTATATACAAGGAGGTATTG
>JANXCJ010000112.1 GCA_025060275.1 Bacteroidia bacterium
TCTCTTCTCTCTTTCACGCTCTCTTTCTTCCTGTGCCCAGCACTGCGAAGTCGATATAGCTAATATTATAAAGAAGAATCTCATCAATCGCAAATATACAACAAGTCAATAGAACTCTACAAGGGCTACAGATATATTATCTACTCCTCCTGCTTCATTTGCGGCTAAAATAAGCTCCTGAGCCTTAGCAGAGACCGGTGAAGATTTAGCTAATATAGCTGCAATCTCCGCATCGTGCAGCATATTATTCAAGCCATCACTGCATAGAAGCACTAAATCACCTCTTTGTACCTCAATGGGTGTAGACGCTACTTCTGGTTCTGGACGAGAAGAAAGCCCCAGTGCCCGTAATATAACATGACGCCGAGGGTGCAGCTCTGCTTCCTCTGGTGTGAGCAGACCCTGTGAGACTAGAAACTGTACATAAGAGTGGTCTAGGGTTTTCTGATACAATTGACCCTGCCGATACAAATACAGGCGACTATCACCTACGTGGGCATAGTGCAGATAACCCGACTGATACAAAGCCATGACACATGTAGTACCCATGCGACGATATTCTGGGTGAAGCTGAGCAATCTTGTAAATCGCCTCATTCGCTTCATGGAGCGCTTTCTCTAATAAGAGAGAAGGAGTTAAAGGCTCTGTAGTATGGCTGAAAAATTCTACTACGGCTTGAATTGCAAGCTCGGCTGCTTTTTCGCCCGCTGCATGTCCGCCCATTCCGTCGCACACCATCCATAGCGATCCATGTTGGGTACGCACATAAGCTACCCTGTCTTCATTATTTGGTCTGACCCGTCCCACATCCGAAAGTACCACTGATCTATAGCTTATAGTCATCCCCGTACCGCTTGCGAAGGCGACTCACTTTATGTCTTTCCAGCCGGACCTTCATAGGAATAGGTGCCAATGGCCGATCTCGCGCATCCCGAGGTACTAATGCTATACTGTCGGCTACCGCTAATCCCTCTATAACCTGCCCAAATACAGTATAACTCCCATCTAAAAACGGTGTGCCCTTTTCAGCTACTACGATATAGAATTGGCTCCCACTAGAAGCACGCGTAGGATTAACGGCATCAGCTGTCCGAGCTGCGCCTACTGCTCCTCGCTTATGTTTCAGAGCAGATACTATCTCAGCAGGAATAGTGTATCCCGGCCCTCCCAAGCCATCATTATTAGGGTCTGCATCTTTAGAGTTAGGATCGCCTCCCTGAATCACAAAGCCGGGTACTACCCGATGAAAAGTCGTACCATCAAAAAAACCTTCAACTGCCAATTTTAGAAAATTAGAACGATGTAAGGGTGTCTCCTTATATAACTGAATTCGCATCGTACCTTTCGGCGTCTCTATCACAACAAGCGTATCCCACTTCTGAGCCCATAAAATCCCTATGCTACCCACGAACCATCTCCACATACGCGTAAGCACTTTGAGCTAAAATAGTAATCGGCGGGTGAATCTTATGTACCCATACTTCCACTTTTTCCGCACAATCCCAACGAGTCAGAATCGCTTGACCTATCTGCTCAGCTACTTTTTCTATTAGCATTCCTCCTGCTGAAAATGTGGTCTGTATAAGCTTTGCTATTTCACGATAATCAATTAGCGGATCTGTCCCTTCCTCTATTTGCTGATACTCTATACGAATATCTACCCGAAACAAACGACCTACCTCACGTTCTGGGAGTAAATAGCCTATATGACCATATACTTTTATGCCAGAGAGCCCTATGGCTCGGCGAGTTGCAGGCAGCTTTCCTTTGGATTCCATATGACTTCTACAGGTTCTACAAAGCTATCGCTGCTCATCGGTAGAATAAGAATGGTCTTTTGCCGGCGGTCTATTAGCCACGAAACACCCTGCTTACCTGCTTTCCCCCCTCCCACCACCCACCCTCCCTCAGTATGATGAAGAAGAGGAAAAACCTTCTTATCTCGCAACTCCAGCCATATGAAGCGCTGATGAAGGGCAGAAAGGTCAGAATCACACGAAAACAGGTACTCTAAAGCACCATTTTGATTCAAGTCTGTATAAACACCTCTGTTGAGCAGGTAAGGAGTACATTTTAGAGCCTTCTGAGCTTCCACTATCAGATAAGCTATGGGAGCAGCTTCCCGCTTGTTCTTTCCCTGAAACCATAGCCAAAGGCTCAGGATAAGAATACCTAAGAAGAGAGCTACCACCCAGATTCTGCCCCAATAGTCCCTCATAAAAGCGTAGGATTAAGAAATCTTTCCATGCGCTTTCGTATGAGCTTGTGTTTTAGAGCATACCGGACGGCCTCTATTTGGTCTGCACGGTGCATATCACTCCCTATGAAGTGTACCCATCCCTTTTCCAAGAGATATTCGGCTTTCTGCTGCGCCTTTTTGCCATATGCCTTAGCCAGAGAAAGAAGATTTATTTGTAAAAACAAACCTTGTTCATACCATGTCTTCAATTGAGACTCATTAGCGTACTCATACCTCTCGGGATGCGCTAGTACGAGAGTATAGCCCGCACACTGGAGCTCAAAGAAAAAATGCTGCCAACCAATAGGCAAAATCCAAAAACCTAGTTCAACTAACAGATAGTTTTTGGGACCAAAGGTCCTTAGGGCTCCTATTCTCTCTCGCAGCTCTGGTTCTAAAAGATATTCGCCAGCAACCGTGAGATATAGAGGAATCTCTTGCTCTTGAAGCTGGTATTGCAGACGGCTGTAAGCCGAATCTATTTCCTGCACAGAAGGATTCATGAGCGTATTCTGATGGGGAGTCGCGATGACCTTTTGGTATCCCATTTCCGCCCAGAAAAGCATCATTTGTAGAGCCTCTTGCATACTACGAGCACCATCATCTACACCAGGCAGTACGTGATTGTGAAGCTCCACGGCTAATTCTATGCCTAAGTTTATCTCAAGCCGCTGCCGGCTAAAAAACCAGAAGCTCATACAGGCAACCACTCCCTCACTTTCTCCCAGAGAGAGGGTGATTCTGTTGTTCTATAATAGTATCTCCAATCGTATCTTTTACCATAATAACCATAGCCATAACCATAGCCATAGTGGGGCTTTGATAGCTGTGTAGCATTGAAAAGTAAATATACCTTGTTCAGATGATGTCTCTGAATCACTTCACTCAGGTGTTTAAGAAAAGGCAAGCGAGAATAGTCCGCTCTAAATATGTACAATGTCACCGCATTAGGAATCTGATGTAGAAGGGAGAGCGTATCAGGCACCAGCCCTAACGGCGCACTATCAATTATGATGTAATCAAATTTATCCGTGAGGTAACTTACGAGATGAGACAATACAGGATTTTCTAAAAGCTCTGGAGGATTAGGAGCTGGAGGCCCAGCTGGCAGTAGATAAAGCCCCTCCCTTTGATAGGGAATAATACAATCTTCAAGTTCTGAAAGGCTCACTGAAGACTGGGCTAGCATCAGGCTCAATCCTTTTTCTTGCCGAGCTACTTCCTGTGAGAGAGAGGCTCTTCGTAAATCGGCATCCATTAGAAGTACACGATGACCTGCCAAAGCATACACATGGGCTATGTTCCGAGCAACATAACTTTTTCCTTCCGCACTAACTGTAGAAGTCACCACAAGAATACGAGGCTTCCCTGGCTCCCACACAAAAGTTAAAGCACTACGAAGGATTCTAAGCATTTCAAGCTGAAGTCCCGAAAGAACTACCCTATCCTTCTTGGAGCCCTTCACGTAGGCTAGCTCACCCAAGACAGGAACAGGAGACAAGGCCTCTATGTCTATCCTATACGAAACAGTCTGCTTGAGGGCATACCGAAGCAAAATGCCCCCCATTCCTAGCACAAGTCCACTTACTAGGCTTGTCACATAAACCTGAAAGGGGTTAGGATGGAGAGGCTTACTGGGTAGAGAAGGAGGCTGTGTAACTCTTATAGAGGAAACCACTGTCTCCCGATCTATTGCAAGCTGAATCCTCCTCTCTAAGAGCAACCTATATATCTCTCTTCGGAGATTGAGGTCCTCTTGAAGCAAGGAAAAGCGCCTCTCATAAGTTATGTCTTCATATACTTTCTCTTTACCCTCCAGAAATTCTCTTTTCTCTCGGCTAGCACCAAGAGTCTTTTGATAAATATAATCATCAATCAGCTTGATGATGTGAATTAGAGCCTGTGATAACTTGCTATTTATGTGCTCTATCTGATAAGAAGTTCCACTATATTTTTCCAGAAATAGATTCCTGCTCTCTATGATTTGATTGGCTCTACTTACAGGAGAGCTAAGAAAGCTCTGATTATCAACCAGGAGAGGTAAAGGCGCAATCTTGGTAGAATTTGTTTTTTGAAGCGTGTCAAGCACACGCTGGGTATGCTCCTTCAAACGAGTAAGATACAATTCTTCCACATAGTCTTTCGGATTGGGCCCTGCGGAGAATAACTTCATGATTTTCTCTCTTCTGGCAGAAATAAAGGGAGCTTCTGTTTTTTTCTCTACTTGTAGCAGGGTGTCTTCTGCCTCTTTCATTTCTAGCCGCATGAAGGAAAGTAGGGTATCTATATAGTTTAGAGCTTTTTGATACTGCACTTGGCGAAAATTACGCTCATACTGCCCTGAGAGTACCAGAAGCATACGCAAGAAAGAATGAGCTCGTAGAGCAGACTTATCTGAGACATTTACTTGAAGTACAGTCGTGCCCCGCTTCGTAACAACACTTCCACGACTCTGCCAGTTGGTAATCGCTATGTGCCTCGGCAATCGTCGCACTTCATAAAGACCCGGCTGCAAATCCGCCTCCCGGAGCTTAACTAAACGTACTTTTCCGCCCCACGGAAGCCTAACCCACTCTCCTATTCTACCTTTTGCCAATATAGTATCGTCTTCTATGATTGTATACTCTCCTCCATTCAGCTGTAGCCTCAAGGGATTATGATATTTCCAGAGAAGGCTCTCTGCTTCATAAGGCTCTACCTGCACAAAACAAGGGGTAGGGAATATCAGCGTTTTCCCCACCTTGCCCACTGAATAGACTTCCCATTCTAACCCCAGTGTATCAACGACCTGATCAACTAATTCATACACACTAAAAAGTTCTGAATAGGCCTCATATAACATCTCAGGAGGAAAAAGGGGCGAAGGATTCTCCGCTACCTTTGCGAAGAGAGAGGGATTGGAGGTTAAATCTATCTGAATAGTAGCTTCGCTTTTATACACTACCTCTGAATAACGCAGATAAGCCCATGCTATCACTAAACCCCCAAGTAGGGTTATAATCGGCCACCACCATGCACGACTTAGGATTATAAAAAGGCGTCTTAGGTCCCACTCTTGACGCATATATGAGCCTAAACCTGCAGTGCCAAAAGCAGAACAAAGTTAAGTAATTGAAAAACACTCAAAATAACCAGATAATTCTGAAATTCTATCCTCAAAAAGACCACCGAACGAGGCTCAGCCACAATAATATCGCCGCTTCTAAGACGAAAGGCAGCAGATAGGGTTGTAGCATCTCGGATATCTATGAGGAAAACCTGAGGGTTATGGGGGTCTCCGCGAATAACCTTCAAGCGTTTTAGGTTTACCTCCCACTGCTGATTTGAGAGGAAAGGAAGTATCTCCAAGAGGGATACCTCCATTTTATCTAGTAGGACGGGACCTGAATGCTGCACATGTCCAAATATGTAATACGGATACAGGGGATACAGCCTGACTTGAGCTCTCAAAAAAGTCTTACGGGCAAGCAGCTCCAGAGCACGACAAGCCGAGTCCAGCGAGAGCCCTCCTAATCTGATACTACCTCCCCAAGGTATATATACCACACCATCTTCAAATATGCGAAGAGTATCTATTCGCACAAGCTGCCAAAGCGCAGAGGGCTCCTCACTAAGGGGTGCCCCCATCTCAAGAACAACTCGTAGAAATTGACCCGCTTGTAGATAGGGGGAACTTTTCATAACAGAAAGAGTATCCGAAGGGCCCCTCATTACCCATCCTCCCTTGCGCTTGCGAAGCTCTGCTCGCAGGGCCTTATCGTAGGGCGTACGGAAAAGCCTATCAGCTGGCGAGCAGCCTACCAAAGATAAGAGAATTGTCAGTCCTAACCCCTTCCAAAAGCGCATGCAAAGCACAAAATAGTAAAAAAAGCGCGCAAGCTTCCTGCCTGCGCGCCCTTCAGTTCTATCCCCGCAAAAATATCCTCTCTTTTACTTTTTAGCCGCTTCTTTCGGACCGTACTTAGATTTTATAGCTCCTACGTGAGCCTCTATTTCGGACTTGACTTGGCTAAGTTGCTGACTTATCCCATCTACTTTACCCACCACACCAGAAACTTTTGCCTTTATCCCTTCCCAAGCTGATTTGAGCTCCTCTTCTTTCTTTGACTGCATCGCTAAGCTATCTACGAAACCTTGAGCTTCGCTGAGAGCACTATTCAGCTCCCCTTCTAAAGCGGCGATGTCAGAAGCTACCTTTCTAGCTTGTTCGGTGAGAGAATTCACTTTTTCCATTATCTCCTTGTCCTTCTCCACCTTGTCTGTCCATACCTTCCCAAGCTCGCCTTTGAGAGAGGCAAAAGGGTCTTGGAGGTTAGCAGCTTCACTTTTGAGTGGATTGAGCTTTTCGGAGGCAGTCTTTAGGTCATTAAGTTCCGTTGTTACCTGCTGAATAAATTCCTTACTAGGCCCACTACTGCAGGCCGTTAAGGCCCATAATAGGGCTGTTCCGATGATTACTCTCGTGTACCGCATAGTGTGTGTGTTTGGAGCGCAAAGGTACTACATTTTTCT
>JANXCJ010000113.1 GCA_025060275.1 Bacteroidia bacterium
GGACTATATGGCTGCGCGTAGGACAAAACTTATATCAACCGCCTGAAACTCGTATTTTCCGTCGAAGCATGGAAGGGTTATTGCAAGTGCGTTTCCAAATCTAACTCCTTTTGACCCACTACACAGAAAGGAAAGTTCTTGATCCGCTGCGTTCTTCTCAAATTCTAGGGGCTACTACCTGCTCAGCTCTGCAGGAGAGGAAAGGCAAGACGATATCACTTTATACATCTCTGTATGAAGTATTTCATAAGGCACCTTTTCTATCACTTCAGCTAAGAATGCACTAGCGAGGATTTTGCGGGCATCTTCCAGCGGTATGCCCCGAGTACGAAGATAAGTCAGCATCTCCCCCTGTAAAAATCCTGTCGTAACCCCATGTGTGCAGCGTACGTCGTCTGCAAAAATTTCTAACTGGGGGCGGCTGTAAGCGGTAGCATTCTTCTCCCATAATAGGGCTTTATGCGACTGGTAAGCATTCGTTTTCTGGGCATCTCTATGAACATAGATTCGCCCTTGGAATATGCTGCGGCCTCCAGCTCTCACGAGGGACTTAAAGAGCTGATTACTTTCGGTATGAGGTGCCCCATGTTCTACACGAATAGCCTGATCCCAAGTAGTCTTAGAGTCTACGTATGCAGCTCCATGTAGGTATACTTTAGCCCCAGCCTCTTTTAGATAAACTTTTACTTCCGTCCGCCTCCACTCTCTACTTGTAGAGAGATCGTAAGTCTCCAGAGAAGCTTCTCTTTCTAAATGCGCTGAGAGGATGGTATAAAGATACCCTTGTGCCTCATTGGCGTAAGAGGGGAAGAAGAGCTTTAAGCAAGCACCTTGACCAACATGAAGGTGAAAGCGCAGGAGCATAAGCGCCTCAGTAGAGGGGAAGAGCCACACTTCCCCTACACTATGGGGGGCTAAGGAAAGCGTCAGAAGATAGGGAACAACACCACCCTCGCCCCTTACACTGAAAATCAAGCTCCCTTCTTTACGAATATAGTAGTGATGGGCTGAAGACGTACCACCTAAAAGAGCTTCCCAGGGTGAAGAGGGTACAGGAAGGCTTCGCAGAGCCGGTAGGTCTTTTTCTACCCCATCTACCTCCTCAGCATATGGCAGCACTGACGGAATAGAGAAAGGAGGCGAAACCCGGCGAGCTAACCCTACATCCCAGGGAAAACGCAAAAAGTCCATCGGTGTGTATTTCCAATCTTCCTTATGACGCTGCTCCCAAAAGAGGGTCTGTAAATTAGCTTCTTGGACCCATTTGTCCCATTGCACTCTTAGGTTGGGAGGTAAGTTAGCTAATGCAACTTGCTCCTGCAGAAGGCGCGTGAGGTGGGCTGCTCCTTCCTCTAAAGTAAGGGCAGGACTCTTTAACATTTCCATACTTTACGCAGTAGAGAGCAAAGCTTCATAACCTTTTTCTTCCAGCTCTACGGCAAGTTCAGGTCCCCCAGAGCGCATAATCCGCCCCTCTACAAGGATATGGACTACATCTGGACGAATATACTGGAGAAGCCTGTAATAATGTGTAATAAGCAGAAAAGCCCGAGTAGGGCTTCGCAAAGCATTTACAGCATCTGAGACAATTTTGAGGGCATCTATATCTAATCCTGAGTCCGTCTCATCCAGAATGCACAGCTTAGGTTCTAAGACTGCCATTTGAAATATCTCAGCTCTTTTGCGCTCTCCCCCTGAGAAGCCCTCATTGACGGACCGGGAGAGAAAAGCAGGGTCTAGTTTGAGTAAAGCGGCCTTTTCTCTAAGTAAGGCCATGAGTTCGGCGGTATCCAGAGGCTCTTGTTGTTTTGCAGCTCTATGGGCATTCAGGGCAGCTCTCAAAAATTGAATCATACTTACCCCCGGAATCTCCACGGGATATTGAAAAGCTAAGAATATACCTGCATGACTGCGCTCCTCGGGGGAGAGCTCAGAAATATCTCGCCCTTCAAAAAGTACTTCACCTTCCGTGATCTCATATCCCTCTTTACCTGCCAGTACAGCCGCTAATGTGCTCTTACCTGCCCCATTAGGTCCCATAAGAGCATGGACCTCACCTGCTTTTACTTCTAAGTTGAGGCCTTGAAGGATGGGACAGCCCTCTACTGAAACATGAAGATTTTGTATAGTCAGCATAGGCTATAAATATTTTTATCCCACACTTCCCTCCAGACTGATGGCTAATAGCTTCTTCGCCTCTACAGCAAACTCTAAGGGAAGGTTTGCCAACACTTCTTGACAATACCCATTGATGATAAGTTCCACAGCCTCTTGCGTAGGAATACCCCGCTGGTTACAGTAGAAAAGAATATCTTCACCAATCTTGGAGGTGGTAGCTTCATGTTCCACAATCGCAGAGGGATTTTTGACCTCCACGTATGGGAAAGTATGGGCGCCGCAAGTGTTGCCTATCAAGAGAGAGTCACATTGAGAGAAATTGCGAGCATTCTCTGCCGAGGGAAGCACTTGGACGAGCCCTCTGTAGGTATTATTGCTTTTGCCTGCTGAGATGCCTTTAGAGACAATTCTACTGCGCGTATTCCTTCCAATATGAATCATTTTAGTGCCAGTATCTGCTTGCTGGTAGTTATTCGTCACAGCCACAGAGTAAAACTCTCCTATTGAGTTATCTCCTTTGAGTATCACACTAGGGTACTTCCAAGTGATAGCAGAGCCCGTCTCTACCTGCGTCCAGGAAATCTTAGCGTTTTCATGAGCTATGCCTCTTTTAGTAACGAAGTTGAATACGCCGCCGCGTCCTTCTTTATCCCCTGGATACCAATTCTGCACAGTGGAGTACTTGATGTAGCTATTCGGCAGGGCTATCAGCTCTACTACTGCTGCATGAAGCTGATGTTCCGAGCGGCGGGGAGCCGTACAGCCCTCCAAGTAGCTTACATAACTGCCCTCCTCAGCGATAATCAGAGTACGCTCAAATTGCCCTGTATTACGAGCGTTTATGCGGAAGTAGGTAGAAAGTTCTATGGGACACTTGACCCCTTTAGGCACATACACAAAGCTTCCATCGCTAAATACAGCGGAATTGAGAGCCGCAAAAAAATTGTCATTATAAGGTACGACGCTGCCTAAGTATCTCTTTACCAAGTCAGGATAGTTTTCAAGTGCTTCACTAATAGGGCAGAAGATAATACCCATTTTAGCCAGCTTCTCTTTGTAAGTGGTCGCCACAGAGACACTATCCAGAACAGCATCCACTGCTATTCCTGCAAGGATTTCCTGCTCATGCAGCGGTATCCCCAAACGGTCAAATATCCGGCGAATCTCTGGGTCTACCTCCTCAAGGGAACGAGGACGATTTTGTGAAATACTCTTGGGAGCCGCATAATAATAGGCCTCCTGGTAGTCTATAGGATCATAATAGGCATTGAGCCAGTGAGGTTCTCGCATATCCCTCCATGCTCTGTAGGCCCGCATGCGAAAATCCAGCATAAAAGGCGGCTCCTTCTTCTTAGTCCAAATAAACTCTATTACATCCTCATTTAGACCCTTAGGGGCATATTCCTGCTCTATATCAGATTCAAAACCCCACTCATATTCTCGTGAGAAGTGCCGGGCTAATACATCTTCTTCTATGGGCTGCATATAGCTTTTTGGATTTGGACTAAATAACAAAAAAACCAGATAGTATGCATCCTATCCCTCCAGACTCAGCTACGGCTATGAGGGGAAGGAATCTTAAACCAGATTTGTTCAGCCCCTATCTTAAGGAAGAATAAACCAGGCTACAAGAAAATGCCAAGGGTACTCATTTTGAGCTTAATGGTAGGTGGGCTATTTTCTCAGCCACCAGGAAGGTTTCCAGGAGGGGGAAGGCCCTCGGAAAGAAGAGGAGAAGGCGAAGGTATGCGCATAGAAGGCGCTCTCAGAGGCACGGTAAAAGGTACCCTAAAAGACAGCCTTTCCAAAGAGCCCCTCTCCTATGTCAGTGTCTCTCTCTATAGGAGCGACAAACTTGTCGCAGGAACCCTCTCCGATGAAAAAGGAAACTTCATACTACAGGATATTCCAATAGGGAAGTATCTCTTGCGCGTCCAACCCTTAGGATACGGGCTTACTGAGAAGGTAATAGAGACTACTCCACTTCGTCCAGACCTCAATCTGGGTGAATTGCTTCTGTCCGAAAAAGGTATCCAGCTTGAAACCGTGGAAATCCAAGCCAAACAGGAAGCAATTGCATATAATCCGGAGAAAATCATTTACTTTCCTGACCGAGATGCTACTGTGCAGGGGGGCGATGCCATAGATGTACTCCGAAAGATACCCAGTGTAAATGTGGACATAGAGGGCAATATCCAGGTGAGAGGCAGTGGAGCAGTAAGAATTTACTTGGATGGGAAACCTTCTTTACTCTTTGCCAATAGCCCTGCTGATGCCCTAAGAGCAGTTCCAGCAGAGCAAATAGAGCGTGTGGAACTTATTACGAACCCCTCCGCAAGATACGAAGCAGAGGGCGCTGTTATTCTCAATATTGTCCTCAAAAGAAACCGTTTAGAAGGGATTAATACAGCAGCAGGCGTGGGTATAAGCAACCAACTTGCAAACGCAAATGTTACCATAGGTACTAAAATAGGGCGCTGGTCTCATACCCTTAACGGAGGGGGGCGATACCGCTATGCAGGTACGGGATACTCCACTTTTCACCGTCAGCAAGAAACACCCAGTGGCCCAGTGATTCTCCGTCAGGTGGGAGACTTCTTGCCCAAACGATTTAGCACAAACCTCTTTTATGGGGGAGATTTCGTAAGAAATGCTGCTCAGAGCTTTTCCTGGGGCATAAATTATAGAGACTTGACTTTTGACCGCATAAATAACCTCACAGTAAGCTGGGAAGGAGGGCCTTGGAATAGCATACAATATACCCGTAACACCCGTTTCCCCTCTAAAGACTGGGGGATAAATGCAAATATAGACTTTACACATCGCTCACTCACTCGCCCAGGAGAAGAGCTTTTTCTGTCTCTCCAAGGTGGATACGGAAAGCGCTCCCAAAGCTATTCCCTTGAACAGCTCTCAGCCTTAGACACTTTCTTCTTGCGGGAACGCAGCCTCAATAGAGGAGATTCCTGGGAAAGCCAATTTCAGTTAGACTACACACGACCTCTGGGCACCCAGTGGAAGTGGGAAAGTGGACTCCGCCTAAATCTAAGGGGACTTCATACGGGCTTTCATTACGAACGCTTTGATAGGGTGGCTGAGCTTTTCTATACTCTTGCCGGCAGACAAGATACTTTAGAATACCTACAAGCTGTGCCTGCAGCATATCTTTCTCTGGGATGGGCAAAAGACCGTTGGCTCATCAAGGCAGGACTTCGGTATGAATACACCTTCAACGATGCTTTATTCCTCAGAGGTACTTTCCCTTTCCAGCAGACTTACCAAAATGTTTTTCCCAATCTCCTGCTCAGCTACAGTCTCAAAGGACTCTATCCCATCCAATTTAGTTACAGCCAGCGGATCCGGCGACCTTGGATTCAAGAGCTCAATCCCTTCATAGATGCCTCTGACCCTCGCAACATCCAGTACGGCAATCCTAATCTCGGCCCTGAACTAACTCACGCTCTGGAGCTGTCTATTTTTCCGTTTGTATCCCTTTTTGCCCGTTATACACAGGATGTGGTGCAAGAATACACCTTTGTAGATGAGAGAAGTATTACCCATACGACCTTTTTGAATGCAGGTGAAAGAGGCTTCTATGGTACTAATCTCTTCTTTCGTAGGTCTTTCTTCTCGGACCGCTTGACGCTCCAAGGCAATGCTGAGTTAGCATGGGTGGTCCTCTGGGCAAGCATGGCAGGACAATCTTACTCTAACAGAGGCTGGCAGTACAGCATACGGGGCTCTATTCAATGGAGTCCAGCTCGTTCTTGGTTGGTTGAATTATCAGGGAACTACAATTCCCCTCGCGTAGTCCTTCAAGGAGTGCGACCTGTTTTCATGTTTCAAGAGGCAGGAGTAAGAAAGACTTTTTCAGGAGGTCGCTGGTCCATAGGAGCCATTGCTTATAATCCCTTCTTCAGATATCTTCGCATGCATACTCGGTTGGTAGGAGAAAGCTTTGTGCAGGAGAGCACTACGGGTATCCCTTTTCGGCTAGTTGGCGTGCAAGTACGCTATCAACACACGAGAGCGGGTGAAAACTTCTGGCGCAGACGCCGTCCCACACAAGTAGGGGAAGAAGAATGGTAAAAAAAGCCTCCGCAAGGAAGCCCCCCTAAATTCCTTTTCTTGGGAATTCTCATGTCTGTATCAAGAATAGTTCAGGGGTCCCCTTTTCTACTAAGCCTTTTCTTCAGTGAAGAGATGCAAAGGCAAGCGATCCCATGTAGAATTGTGCCAAATGTAGTGTAGGATACCTCCCACGGGTTTTACTACTCTAAAAAGTCTTTTTATCTCATCCTTTAGTCCTTCCTCATCCCCACGCTTCAAAAAAACTTGATCCATAAGAGCAGGGCCAATAAGAAGTAAAGGCATCTCCTTATCCTTATCAGCCCTATAGGCAGGCACAGGTAAAGTCGTACCAAGTAGAAAGCCTGAACGCTTAGGAAAAGCTAGCGTATAATCTCTCTTGATCCCCGCTTCCACTAAATCTTGCAGAAGGTTAGGCCAGAAAAAGCGCAAGTAGTGCTGACGGCTTTGCGTTATGGGTTTCATTGTATAGGTTTCTAG
>JANXCJ010000114.1 GCA_025060275.1 Bacteroidia bacterium
GTACCTCCTTGAGCTCTCCTATAGAAGATGCCAAAACAAACATTCTAGGTACGCTTCATCTCTTAGAAGCTGTAGCCCCCCAAAAGAGCTGGGTAATATTTGCCTCCACAGGAGGAGCCATATATGGAGAAAAGAGAGATACACCTTTTTCTGAAGAGGATATACCCCAACCCGACTCTCCTTATGGAATTGCTAAGTTATCCTGTGAATGGTACCTGCATTATTTCTCAAAGGTTAGAGGCGTTCCTTTCACTATACTGCGTTTAGCAAATGTGTATGGTCCTCGTCAGAACCCCTTTGGTGAAGCAGGTGTAGTAGCCATCTTCTCTCACCGCTTTCTGACAGGACAGCAAGCTTACATTTATGGTGATGGAGAACAGACCCGAGACTTCATATACATAGATGATGTCGTAAAAGCCTTCCTACAAGTGCTACGAACCCCCCATACTACCCAAGGGAGGTTATTCAATATCGGAACAGCCCGCTATACCTCTATCAATCAACTCTACCAGATGATCTGCATGCTCACAAGCACAAATACGCCCCCTCAGTACCTCCCCCCTAAACTCGGCGAACTCAAACATAACGCCCTTAACTGGAAGCGATTTTATGAAGCCACAGGATGGCAGCCGCAGACCCCTCTGGAGGAGGGGCTCAGAAAGACAGTGGCAGCCTTCAAGAAGCTATATGCAACTTCATGATTCTAAAAGTTACTTTTGATTATTCATAAGTAAGTAATTTTTAGCTTTACTTTGTAGAAAATGAAAAGGCTGTGGCTCCCACTCCTCATGAGTCCCCTCTCGGCTCAGTCCTGCGTGGTAGCTTCCATGAGCGATGTGGAATTCAACTACTTCCGCATGGAGGTAGCTTCTCAAAGCATAGAGTCCAGCCGAATAGCTCTCATCCGTTCCGTAATACCAGAACACTGTATATCCTTAGCCCAACTAAGAGACCTTCTCTGGACATTAGACCATGAAAGCAGCCGAGTAGAGGTACTCAAGTTTGCGGCAGACCGTGTATATAATCCAAACCGGCTCCATGAAGAGTTACTTCCGCTCTTTACCACAGAAGGGGGCAGGAAAGAGTTTGAGCGTTGGTGGGAAAAGTGGGAAAAAACTAGGTCATCTAAGCGAAACAAGTAGGAGTTTAGGACGCCATATCTCTTCAACCAAGCTATGAGCAAAAAAGCTCAGGCTGTAGCTCTTCTTACAGAACTTATAAAAAGGCTAGAGTTAGTAGAGGAAAAAGACTTTCGCGTACGAGCGTACGAGCGGCTTCTGCAGATTATAGAAAGCCTCCCTACGCATGCATGGGAAAATGAGCAGCTTTTTCTTACTAATGTAACCCAATACAGAGGAGTTGGAAAGGGTCTTTTAGATACAGTCCGTCATCTGTATGCAGGAGAGACTCCGCCTTTACTCAGTACTCTGCGCGAGGAAGTACCTGATAGCTTACTAGAACTTTATCGCTTACCACGATTAGGTCCTAAACGTATTCGCCAGCTCTGGAAAGAAGCAGGCGTAATCTCCGTGGATGGATTAGCACAGGCTTTAGAGAGAGGGAAAATTCAGGCTCTGGCAGGATGGGGGGATACCCTCATAAAGCAGGTGAAGGAGAGCATCGCTTTCTATCGCAATCAACGAAACTCGCTCCTTTACCGAGAAGCGCGCAAGGTATGGGAGGATGCTATGAGCCTCCTACGAGAAGCAGAGTTATTTCCTGTTCCCATAGGCGCTTTTAGGAGGGCTCATCCCCTACTTAGTCCACCCCTACGAGGAGTCTTACCTGCCTCACAAGCACCCGCAATTCAAAGGTTAGGCCATGGAATTTCCTCTACAGGTATTGTACAGATCACTCCACTGGTAGAAATAGAATTCTGGGAGGATTCTACTTTCGGGGAGAAGCTGGCTTTGTATGATTTCCACGAAAATGGGAATTCTGCTGCTTATGAGCTTCTCCAAAAGCTTGTACACGAGAGCGGCAAGTACAAACCGGGAATTTCAGAAGAAGACTTTTTCTACCTAGCGGGGCTACCTTACATTCTGCCTGCTTGGCGGGATTGGGGAGATGTGGTACTTCTGGCAAGAGAAGGAAAAATACCCCCACTCATAGAAGCCAAAAACTTTCAAGGAACAGTACATGTGCATACCACTTATTCTGATGGCAGGCATTCTCTAAAGGAGATGGCAGAAAGTGCGCGCAGGCGAGGATGGAAATGGCTGGGCATAGCTGACCACAGCCAAAGAGCTCATTATGCAAGGGGGCTCCCCCCAGAAAAGCTATACGAGCAAATCCAAGAAATAGAAAAGCTAAATGCGAATTACGCCGGTGAGTTCTATCTCCTCAAAGGCATAGAAGCAGACATCCTGCCAGATGGAAGGTTAGATTACGATGAAGAGGTATGGAAAAGATTAGACTTCATCGTAGCTTCTATTCATGAAAAGCTCTCTATGACTAAAGAGGAAGCCACTAACCGTATCTTGAAGGCTATAGAGAATCCTTACGTAAAAGTCTTAGGACACTGGACTGGGCGACTTCTGCGCAATCGCCCGGGCTATCCCATAGAAGAGGAAAAGATTCTTGAAGCCTGTGCAGAGAAAGGCGTGGCGATTGAATTCAACGCTAACCCCTACAGAATGGAAATAGACTGGTACTGGATACGCAAAGCCTCAGAAATGGGGGTAAACATAATTCTGACCACAGACGCACATTCAATAGAAGAGCTAGATTATTGGATTGATGGGCTGGAAGTTTTGCAAAAGGGAATGCTAAATCCTAATTTACTTCTCAATTTCTCTCAAGAGCCTCCCTTCGCTCTAAAGCGCTAATTTCGCTTTATGGAGGGCACGCCCTCGGTCTCCATTCGTAGGATTGTCCTTAGTATGGGGGTAGGTATAGTAGGGTTGTACATATTAATAGCAGTTTTAGCCTATTATGTAAGCTATAGGGTAGACCTACCCGCGCTTGAGGGTGCGCCTATGACCACTCCTCTCAATAACCCTACTGGTTGGATAGGGGCTTCCATAGCCCATCAACTCATTTATCATGGTTTCGGATGGATAGGAATATTATTTCCCATTGGACTGCTTTATGCAGCCTTTCAGTGGGGAAATGGTAGAAAGATTCGCTTGCGCTACATAGGGTGGGGATTAGGTATAGTCTATCTCTTCTCTACATTTGGAGGCTGGTTAGCCCACGTAGGCTGGGTTGAAGACCTTATATGGTGCGGAAGTGTAGGAGCCGCCTTTACAGCATGGTTGAACCTTTACATAGGACCCGTGGGACTATTTATAGTATGGACTTCACTCGCAGTGCTATTTACCTGGAGAGTACTAACACAACTGCTAACTTCTACGAGTAAGGGTGAGGCCGAGCCTTCTCACTTCTCTCCCCAATCCTCTCCTACCCCTGAAAATCACACTGAGCCCCGAGAAGAGCTTAGCTGGTATGAGGTCATCCGTGTTAGCCCCTCTTCAAACAGAAAAAACCCTGAAGAAGCATCTGATTCCAAGGAAAACAAGCACGTTAATACCTCAAGCTCCAGTTTTACTATGGAAGAGAGCTTTTCTCCTTCAGCCACCGTTCAAAAGCAGGAGGCACCAGCGTTCAGTGTTATTTTTCCGGCTGAAAACCTCCCTGAAGCTCCCCAAGCGCCCCTGCCAAGAACCTCTATGAGTGTAGAAGAAGGGTGGTTCTCTAAAAAGGAAGCAACTATTCTTGATGTAGATTTGGGATATACTCCTTCTTTTAGGCTACCTCCCTTAGAGCTCTTAGGAGGGTCAGATGAAAATACTCTTCCCCCTATCAATCAAGCAGATATAGAAACCCACAAGGATCAGATAGTACGCACCCTTCAACATTATGGTATTCAAGTGACGCGCATTACGGCGACGGTGGGTCCGACCGTTACCCTCTTTGAAATCGTTCCTGCCCCAGGAGTCCGTATCAGCAAAATCAAGAGTTTAGAAGATGATATTGCACTGAATTTAGCTGCGCTTGGGATTCGGATTATTGCTCCGATGCCAGGGAAAGGCACCATAGGCATAGAAGTCCCCCATGCACAACCCCGCGTAGTACCTTTGAAGGAGCTACTTGTAGCACCTGAATTTCGGCAGAGCCGGGCCCTTCTACCCCTAGCTCTGGGTAAAACAATTACAGATGAAGCCTTTGTGAGAGACTTGGCACAAATGCCTCACCTCCTCATAGCTGGCGCTACAGGGCAAGGTAAATCAGTAGCCCTGAATTGTATGCTTTTATCCCTACTCTATAGGCTTAGTCCTGAGCAAGTGCGTTTCGTTCTCATTGACCCTAAGAAGGTAGAAATGAGCCTTTATCAGAACTTAGAGTCCCACTACCTCGCAGCAATTCCTGGACTGCCTGAAAGAATCATCACAGATGTGGAATACGCCCTTCCTGCGCTTCAAAGCTTAGTTTTAGAGATGGAGATGCGATATGAGCTTCTAAAAGAGCTCCAGGTGCGCACTATCTCAGAGTACAATCGCCGCTGTAGAGAGAGAGAGGCGCCCGAGGGACATAAACCTCTCCCTTACATAGTGCTCATCATAGATGAGCTTGCAGACCTTATGATGACTAAAGGTAAAGAAGTAGAAACCCCAATATGCCGATTAGCCCAGTTAGCTCGGGCTGTGGGAATTCACCTCATAGTAGCTACGCAGCGGCCCTCTGTGAATGTGATAACAGGACTCATAAAGGCAAATTTTCCTGTGCGCATCTCTTTCCGGGTAGCTTCACGCATAGACTCCCGAGTAATACTGGATATGGACGGTGCAGAACGGCTGATTGGACGGGGGGATATGCTCTTCGCGATGGGTACAGAGGTCCTAAGGCTCCAAAGCGGGTATGTTAGTACAAGGGATATAGAGCGCGTGGTTGAATTCATCTCCGCTCAACCCGTAACGGAACCCTACATACTTCCAGAACCACCCCGCATAGAAAGTGAAGACAAAGCAGAAGAGACTCTTGAAGAAAGAGACCCCCTTTTTTATGAAGCAGCTCTTTTAGTTGTGCGCAATCAGTACGGCTCTACCTCTCTTCTCCAGCGAAAGTTAGGGATAGGCTTCAACCGTGCAGGGAGACTCATGGACCAGTTAGAGCGCGCAGGTATTGTGGGGCCTGGCCGAGGTAGTAAGCCCCGAGAGGTCCTCATACAGGATGAGAGTGCGCTTCAGGCCCTCTTATAAAATTTTTTGTATGTTTGCGGCGCTACGGTGATGTAGCTCAGTTGGTAGAGCACCAGACTGAAAATCTGGGGGTCGGCGGTTCGATTCCGCCCGTCACCACGGGTGTCTCACCAGCTTCTCCCTCTTCTTTTCTCTGCCATATGGGCGCAAGTAATAGTAGGGGGAGTTACAGAGACTACCGCCTCTCTGTGCATATGGGACACGCTCGCCACGCTTACAATTGCCCACTGGAAGGATCGCCTTGTAAAAGCCTCTGAGCCTCCTATTTCCCTAACAATAGACAGCCTACTTCCTCACACTCTCTATACATATCAGGTGAGACTCTCAGAAGGTAAAGTTGTTACAGGCTCCTTTCATACCCCTCCCATTTCTCCTTTACGGGTAGCCTTCATTTCCTGCCACGAACTAATGCCAACAAACCCAGCAATGAGCAAGATATATAAGGTCATAGAAAAACATCATCCCCACTTAGTCATCCACTTAGGAGATTGGGGATATCCAGATACCACAGAGCCTAATTTCCCACCCAGAACCCACTTCTTTCCTGAAAGGTGGTCATATCTGAAAAGTGTATATGAAAAAAGATACAAATCACCTCAACTTCAGAGCCTATTTCAACTAACTCCCTGGGCTTATGTATATGATGATCACGACTATGTAGCAGATAACACTGGAAGAAATTACCGCGCCCAGTACCGCACTCTCAGCCTCCCTATCGGAGATTACCCCTTCAATCCCACACTCCGTCAAAATGCCATTCGGGCATATGAGTTGTTTTTTCCTCATTATCCCCTCATTGACTCTAATGAGGGAATATTCCAGAGCTTCCGCTGGGGGGATGTAGAGTTCTTCCTCTTAGACAATCGCTCTGCCCGAACGGGCACCATGCAGGTATTTGAAATGGATGATATGGGACGATACTCTTTCCGCCCCAAGCCCGAAATCTCTATCATCGGTAATCGCCAAAGAGAATGGCTCCTAAACGCCCTCAAGAATAGTCAAAGTTCATGGAAGGTTGTCCTCTCAGGGGTAACTTACAATAGAAATCTACAATTCCTTATCAAAGATATCCTGAGTCTTCCAGAGCAGAAGCTCAGCCTTGTCTGGGGGCTATATAAAGTGCCCTCTATTCTTATAGCTGGTTTTATTGCAGACACCTGGGCTGGCTACCCTGCTGATCAAGATACCCTTCTTAGCTGGTGCTGGTCACAGGATATTAGAGGGGTTCTATTTATAAGTGGAGATACACACATAGGAACCTTAGAAGATGGCACTATGGGAGGCTTCCCTGAACTTATGACAGGGGGCCTAGGGAAAGTAGAGAAACGATCTTACCGCCTTGCCAAGATACGTGGTGCTAGTATATTCAATAGAGGAGGGCAAGGCATTTCTTCAAGAAGATTCTTACCTTGTT
>JANXCJ010000115.1 GCA_025060275.1 Bacteroidia bacterium
AGGTACGCACATCTACTTGAGCTGCTAAATGAAAAATCACATCATAATTATGCCTTTGGAAGTGTTCTTTTATGCTTCTTTCTTCTCTTAGGTCAATTTGGTGGAGGGGTATATGGGGGGGGATATTTTCGCGTAGTCCTGTAGATAGGTTATCTAGTACTTCTACCTCACAAAATGTATTTAGGGCTTCAACGAGATGTGAGCCGATGAAGCCAGCACCCCCTGTAACTAATACACGCATGGGGCAAAGCTATGTATGAGGCCATTCTAAACGGAAAGTAGTACCCTTATTAGGGGTAGATTCCACGGAGAGAGAAACACCTTGCTGAGTGAGAATAGTATAAGCAAGGGGTAGTCCTAAGCCTGTGCCTTTCTCGCCGGCTGTGCCGAGGCGACTGCGCCGCTGTGTAGGGTCCCATAAGACAGCTAAAAGCTCTGAGTCCATTCCTATGCCTGTGTCGCTAATTTCTATTCTATCACATTTATCTCCGGGGAGCACCTTGAGAGTTATTTTACCCCCTGTGGGCGTAAATTTTACTGCATTAGAGAGGATATTGTAGAGTGCTTCGGCGGTGTAGGTAGAGTCTCCCCGTGCAATAGCGGCAGGTGGTATCTCAGCGTGCCAGTGTATTTTCTTAAGCTCTAACTGAGGGGCGATTAGAGCATGTAGCCTTTCCACCATTTCTTTCCAGGAGAAATATTCCCTTTGGAGGACTATATCTTTCTGAGAGAGGCGAGTCAAATCTAAGAGGTTCTTGATATACTTTTCCAATTCAGAGAGGGTTCTCTCTAAAATTTCGCTGTACTTGAGGCTTGCTTCCGAAGATAGGGGAGAGTTTCTCATAAGGGCTACTAGCTGTCGTAGCCCGCTAATAGGACCTCTCAGGTCGTGGGAGACGATCTTTATCCAGGCCTCTCGTTGAGAGCTAAGGGCTCTTAATTCTTGTAGGGCTTGCACTAAATGGGCAGTGCGCTGCTGTACCTGTTCTTCTAGTTCCTCTAGCAGCTTAAGGTGGTCTAAGCGTAAATTGTAAGTAGGAGAGAAGATGTTCCATGCAGCTTTCTGTGAAGGGCTTAGTGTAGGGGGCGGCTCGGAAGAGGATAATTCTTCTCCAAATAGTTTCTTACTCCACTCTTTTTTGAGGTGGCTAAGTTGTGCAGTACTTTCACAGGTCAGGAGGGCCTGTAGATAGTCAATCAATAACTGACTCAGCTTTTCTTGTTCTTTCATAGCCTTTTCTGTTTCATAGCTTCGCAGGGCTTCTCTTACAGTTAGGCGAATGTCTTCTACTTCCCACGGCTTAGATACATATCGGAAGAGACGAGCATGATTGATGATTTTGCCAACATTCTCAGCACCTGCTTGTCCTGTAAGGAGGATAAGACGGGCCTCAGGAACTTTCTTATGGGCCTCTATAAGGAAGTCATCTCCGCGCATTCCGGGCATGAGGTAGTCAGCGATAATTACCGCAGGCTCTTGGCTTAATAGGTGCATAGCCTCTTCGGCTGCGTAGGTCCCCTCTATCCATACGGAGAGAGGCATGAGCTGTGCCGTAAGAGCCTCTACTACAGCGGGTTCATCATCCACGATTAGGATTGTGTGCATAAGGCTATATTAAGGAGCAGGCACTAAATAAAACCCAAAAATGTTTTATCTTTGACGGAGGTTCAGCCTAACAAGGTTAGGCCCTCCATTTTGCTTTTTGCTTATGGCGGACATATTAGAGAGTCTCCAAGCTTATCGCGCGTACTTAGAAGGGCTGGGGAGAAAAGCCCTGATAGAAGAAGCTCGTAGAGCAGGGATTAAGAATTCCATTACCTATAAGAGTGAGGCTCTGATAGCGCAACTGACCGAGCTTCGTGCACAGCAACTTTCTGCCATATCGGGAGAAAAGGAGGAGGAAGACACTCAACTAGCTGAGGAGGAAAAGCACTCTTCCAATGGCTCCTCTGAGTCTGTAAAGCGAGTGCGTAAGCGCTTTAAGCGAATAGAGAGAATGAATACCCCCCCTATGATTCTATCTCCTGAAGATTCCCCCCCTACAACTCATTCTTTTTCCATGCCTTCTTCGTTTGAGCTGGAGAATCTGCAAGAGGCTTCTGCTTCTCCTGTAGAGAGTTCAGAAGTCACTGATGAACAGGAAGAAAGTGAGCCGCTAGCGCTTACTCAATCTCCTTTAGATGGTGTAGGTACTTTAGGTGAAGCTGGGGCGGAGGAAGCAGAAGCCCAACTTTTGCCTACAAAAGAAGCTTCTCAAGAAGAGAGATTGGAGGAGTCTTCCTCCCTTCCGCCTATTCAGGACTTCTCTGTCATTGAGATTATTGAGAGGCTTACGATTGAGGCGATGGGGGTGTTTTGGCCAGATAAGAAGCTAGCGCATGGGTACTTACGCTCTCCCTATTATAGCTACAAGCCCTCACCAGATGACATATATGTGCCTATTAGTCAGATTCGTCGCTATGGTCTGCGCCCGGGTGATACGGTAGAGGGACGAATACGCCTTCCTCGAGAAGGAGAACGTTACTATACTCTCGTAGAAGTAACCCGAGTAAATGGACTGCCACCTGAGTACCTCAGAGAAAGGAATAGCTTAGAACATCTCACCCCCTTATTTCCGAATGAGCGATTTAGGCTTTCAGAGGGTACAAATGACCTTTCGCTGAGAGTGGTAGACCTTTTTGCGCCGATTGGAAAGGGGCAGCGAGCCCTGATTGTGGCTCAACCTAAGACGGGCAAAACAATCTTATTACAGAAGATTGCGAACGCCATCCTACGCAATCATCCTGAGAGTTATGTGATAGTTTTACTTATAGATGAAAGACCTGAGGAAGTTACGGATTTTGCGCGGAATGTGCCTGCAGAAGTAATTGCTTCTACTTTTGATGAGCCGGCAGATAGACAGGTAGAAGTGGCAGAGATCGTGATTGAAAAAGCTAAGCGCTTGGCAGAGACGAAATTAGATGTAGTGGTGCTTTTAGACTCTATAACTCGTCTGGCTCGTGCCTATAATGCGGCTACGCCGGTCTCAGGGCGCATTTTGACTGGGGGAATGGACTCTGCGGCACTGCACAAGCCTAAAAGATTCTTTGGAGCAGCTCGTAAGATAGAGGAAGGAGGCTCCCTTACTATCATTGCTACCGCCCTCATAGATACAGGTAGCCGAATGGATGAGGTAGTCTTTGAAGAGTTCAAGGGCACAGGTAATATGGAGCTCCAGTTAGATAGACAGCTCGCTAATAAGCGCATCTATCCTGCTATTAATGTATTGGAGTCTGGTACGCGTCATGAAGAGCTTCTCATAGAACCTGCTCGGTTAGGACGTATTTGGCTGCTGCGCAAGTTTCTGGCAGAGATGAAGCCTGTAGAGGCCACAGAATTCTTATTAGAACGGATGCGGCATACTCGCACAAATGAGGAATTTTTAGAACTCATGGCTAAGTGGTCCGAATGATTCTATGGGAGCTTTCTCAAGAGGATTTAGAAAATTGGGTTGTAAGTAAAGGCTATCCTAAATATAGAGCCCACCAAATCTGGGGTTGGGTATGGAACAAAGGCGTCTCCTATCCTGGTCAGATGACAGATCTCCCTTTGCGTCTGAGAGAAAAAATAGAGGAGGAGCTCTCCATACCTCATTTGGCTTTGTGGCATGAGGCTATAAGTCGCGATGGCACGCGCAAATTTCTCTGGCATATGCCAGAAGGAGGGTCTATTGAGAGTGTCTGGATGCCTCATTCTAATCGCTACACAGTTTGTATTTCTAGTCAAGTAGGATGCAGTCTCAATTGTCAGTTCTGTGCTACGGGCAGGTTGGGGTTAGAGCGCCAGCTCAAGGGGTATGAGATTCTGCTTCAAGTCTATACAATAAAATATATTCTACGCTTGCCTGTGACTCATGTTGTGTTTATGGGGATGGGTGAGCCTCTTCTGAATTATAGTGCGGTAATGGAGGCGATGGAGGGGCTCACAAGCCGCTTGCGAATGAGTCCAAGGCGTATCACTCTCTCCACGGTAGGGATTCCTAAAGGGATTTTGAGACTTGCGGGGCGAAAAGAACCATTTGAACTGGCTTTCTCCTTACATAGTGCTATTCCTGCTAAACGTCAGCAGCTAATACCTTTGGCAGCTCATATTTCCTTAGAGGAAATCAGGCATGCTTTAGCTATTTATTGCCAAAAGCGTAGGGATTGGGTAACTTTAGAATACATTCTTCTGGATGGAATAAATGATGGAAAGGAAGATGCAGAGGCGCTACTGGCATTTGTACGGCCTCCCCTCTACGCAAAGGTGAATCTCCTTTTATACAATCCTGTACAAGGGTTGCCTTTCAAGCCTTCTTCTCGGGTGGTTTCTTTTCAGAAGCAGCTCTTACGAGGAGGCCTTATTACTACCGTGAGACGCAGCCGAGGAGTGGATATCGGGGCAGGGTGTGGGCAGTTAGCACGGCAATTTATATAGAAGGCACTTTTCCTTTTCCGAGGCAATTTTCTATACCTTTGCAGGGTAGAGCAATACTTAAAGTGCTATGAGTACTATCCTTTCGGCTCAGGACGTACGATTTCGTTCTGCTTGGTTAGACCTTTCTCTTCTGCGCTGGGAGCTTTTGGCACCGTCATGGAGGTCTCGTTATGAGTATCTTGTAGCCCAAGAAGAAGTCTCTCACTATGAGAAAGACTGGCTTTTTTTCCTTGCGCGAGACTTTCTTAGTCTTCAAGGGGTAGCGCATTTCTCTGACGAAGCGTGGAGTGAATATCGCAGCAGTGAGTATAAAGGTATTGCACTGAGGGGTGGGCATGTCTGGCCGTCTCCGAGCGAAGCAGTTAGTGCTCTTACAGGACTGGTGAGCGCCCTTGAGGAAACTCTCAAGAGAGCCAGAGCCGCTCAGCCGCTGGATAAATCCACGCTTCACCGATTAGTGGAAAAATTTCTTGGGCGTCCTGCTGCCCTTCGTAAAGAAGCGCTAAATGGCCCTATCCCACAAAAGGTAGTTTCTCCGAATGATGTGGAGGCAGCCTTATCTACTTTATTAGAGGATATTCAAAGTCAAACAGCTGCAGGTGTATCTCCTATATGGGTAGCTGCGTGGGCACATCATGCTCTTACACAAATTCGTCCTTATGCAGATGGGAATGCCCGTGCTGCTCTGTTAGTATCTCAGTATGTGCTGTGGCGGGCTGGGCTTCCCGGCTTTGTTCTAAAGCCTTTCCAACGCATACCCTACTATACTGCCTTACAAGCAGCGGACTCTGGCGATCTCCGTCCTTGGGCGCAGCTTTTTCTGGAGGGTCTTCAACAGGCTACTCTTTATGCGCTAAGTTGGGGCTATGCAGGCAAGCGTTCATATGAGGAAAGTATAAGTGCCTTTAATCGGCGCTTCAGTGGATGGCGCTCTCGTCATGATAGAGATCGTTCCCAGCGTATTATGAATAATAGGTATACGGTCTTTGATTACATGGAAGAGATTCTGCGTCAGGTAGCCAACGAACTGGACGAGAAGCTAAAAGTAGAGGAAGGGCGTGGTACTCGCGCGCTTGTTGCGAAGGCCTATCCAGACTCTCCTTACTACTACCAATTTACCACGGATATCGTAGAGTATGCCAGGAAAAACGGCTACTATCTGAATAGGGGCTTGCCAAGAGGATGGTTCAAGATTAAGTTTTCCCTTTCAGCAAGCAAGAAATATCAGCTTGTATTTTCTCTCCATCACGCAGGACACGATGATGCTACTTTAGCAGTGGGAGCTCTATTGCACTTTTTAGAACCTCTCAAGTATCGCCGAAGACGCCTTCGCCAACGTAAGAATCGACGTGAGAAGGTAGTATATCTCTTTGCGCCTCTGTCCTTTTCCACCTCTCCTTTGACCTTCTCCATAGAAAATGTCTCTCCATCGGTTCGGACCCTGCTACGCGAATACGTGCAGCAAAATCTAGAGAAGGCTCTGATAGAGCTTGTGAATGAAATTTACTGATCATGGTTGGTACTAAACCTATTGCGCCCCAGGATTTATACACCTCCTCTGCCTTTAATCCTGCTTCTTTGAATATCTATCACTTAGGTGTCCACTTAGAGCCTGAGAACTTATACTATCTTGTTTCTACTGCTCAGCATGAGCCTTTGATGGTGCGGCTGTATAAAAACCGCGATGGCTTAGAAGTGACTCGCTTTATAGAAGCTGTGTGGCAGCAAGATGAATTTGTACGCAAGCGATTTGCTAAGGCTTTTCTACTCTTGGATACGGATCGCTGGCTGGTAGTGCCTTCAGAGTATGTGCCTGATGGGCAGGAGCCGGCATACTTAAGAGCCTATTATGAGATTATTTCGGAGGAGGGCGCTCGCTCATACGCCTACAAGAAAGAAGTCCTGAAGGGAAGTGGAGCCGCTTTCTTATATGTGCAACCCGTGAGCCTCAGCACCTATTTTGAATCTCGCCTATCTGCTTTTCAGGTGCTTCATGCAAGTTTTCGGTATGTTCAGCTTACTCAATATTTAGTCCAGCAACACCTGAACCAACGACCCTTTGCAGGTATAGTGTGGCTGTTTTTGAGTAAGTTTTATTATGTACTTTTT
>JANXCJ010000116.1 GCA_025060275.1 Bacteroidia bacterium
TCACGGTGAGCTATGACACGCTGCCCCCAGACCCTGTGCGAGGCGTTCATATAGAAAACCTTCACTTTTTCGCTGTAGGAGAAGCTATCCGTACCGCAGGGGTATCAGAAGTCACCCTGAGCAAAAATCTTTTCACCCATTCGTATCGCCCTATTTGGAATTTCCTTGCAGACCGCCTCTATATCCGAGAGAATCAGTTCTTTGACAATGAGGATGCTTGTATCTCTATCTCTGGACGGACTGTAGCCGGCCGTCAAGGTAACCCACGGGCTATGACTCGTCGCGTGTACGTAGAGCGCAACCTCATCAAACGCACAGGCCTACACCCCCGCTGGAGCTGGCAAGCACTCCGGGTCGACTCCGCTCGGTTCGTCCGAGAGGATTATAGCATTAGCATGGGCTACAACATAGATAGCGTCATCGTACGGTACAACCGCATAGACAGCGTGAGTCAGGGAGGGATTGGGGGGAATTGTTTCTATTATACCCAGACGGACTGGAACGCCAGCTATGCCGGGACAATACCTTTTATCGTAGAGAAAAACTACATTACCAACTTCTGCATGGATTTTTCGGACTGCGGCGGGATTAAGTTTTACTCATTCATGAGAAATGGGATAATACGGGACAATATACTTGTCAAAGGCGCCAACAGGGACAAGTCTCATCAATCCTCCCCCAGTCGTCCACATGCCAAAGGGCTTTATAGCGATGTACGGCCACAGGATGTGATATTTCAAGGCAACACTGTCATCGGAGCAGATATAGGGTGTGGGAACTTCTACGGGGGCGGGCCCATGCGCAACATCCAGATTCGGGGTAACACCTTTTATGCCAATCGAAGAAAGGGAGCTGACTGTACCACCGACGATGGAGGCAATCCAACCCAGATTCAAGTAGTGGGAAATCTGTTTTTCCTTGGCATGCAGGAGGCTGGTGCTGTGCACTTTTATGATGCAGATGACAACGGGCGCCGAGATACGTTTGACATCGTCTCAGATAACTGGTATGGACACCCTACCTACGCCGTTTCTTATCTCTACCGAGCAGAAAATGGATCAGTAACCACCTTAGGATTCCGTCGCATGCGGGCAGAAACCCCGTATGAGCGTTCCTTTCTCAGTAAGTGGGTCCGCTGGGTAGGCTTTAAAGAATGGCAAAATGCCCAAGTTCAGCAAAGCTTCGTCTCGAACCCCGGTTTAGACCCCAATCAACCCTTGCCTATCAGTGCCTTCGGGCGAGCTCGCTTACAGCGGGTGAATACTTCTCCGTTGGGGGGGCCAGCGTACTTAGTATGGTACCCCGATACGGCGCAGCCGGGCATCTGGTCCGGCGTCAGCCTGCGCACTACAGAGCCTCTTTATACTGCTGTATTAGATACGGGGGCTCTTTATCGATGGTACCTCGCCTGGGCAGCCAACCGCGCTACCGACTTCTCTGCGTCGGTATCCTGGCCCCGCTATATTCATCCGAATACAGGCGATACGCTCGCAACCACCGATCGATTTGCTCTCCCAATATTCCGGCCTTACACCCCCGAAACCCTACAGATTCGGTACCAGCCTCGTTTCCGCCAGTTTTGGACCCTGCCTCGGATAGAACTCCAGCGGGGAGATTCAGTATGGATTAGCTACTGGAACTTTGAGGAGGTAAATCCTACCTCTGTCCCCTCTCTTTCTGAGGTGTATCCTATCTTCGTGAATCCCTCAGATACTATAGCCCAGTTTCCGCTGCCTTCGGGATGGTTGTATTTGACTCTGGACAGCAACTTAGTTTGGGGGCGAGTGAGTGTGCAGCCGTGGAAGAGTCGGATTCTGGTGCGGGTGCGGTATGACTCTACCCTGGCTGGGGTGGAAGGCTCTGTACCTATGCGCAGTTGGGCTCTGGTGTATCCCAATCCTACCTCAGATGCGGTCAAGGTACTTGTGCCAGAGGAAGCAGAATATGAGCTTTTGAGTCTACAAGGACAGCTGTTGGAAAAAGGTCAATGGAAAGAAGAAGGACACTTGTCCCTGGGCATGCTACCGCAAGGGTTATACCTACTGCGGCTGCGATACCGCTCTGGCTATCAGGAAACTGTGCGAGTGGTGAGGGAATAGTAAAGTCGCGCAACCGAGGACGCCTTGTGATGAGAGCTTAGCCTACAAGCAGGCCTCCCAGTAAAACGTTTGCAAAAACGCATCTTGTTCTCTGAGAGTAAGCTATTTGAGGAATCAGGAATTTCTCCACTTATAAAAAAGCTTAGTAGCTCCACTCTCTTTTTCAGGTTCCAGAAGAGACTAAATTTTTTGGGGAGGGCTTTCTAAGGCGCTTACTTACTCCTCTGCTGGCTCTTCCACCACCATCTGCCACAGCTGCCATCCTATCACCACCACGCATTAGCGCCCCCCCATCCTCGCAGAAAGGTATTAAAAGTAAGTCTTTAATTTTATTGGCATCAGGTTGATGTAACATAGAACGCGTGGAGAAGATGGAAACGAGTCCGAGACCAACTATTCTATAACCCCCTTATGAATACATGAGTAGGGGAGAGCAGCGCAACCCCTACTACATAATCATCTTGCGAGTCAGCATAATAAGTAACCCACGCCCATTACTCATTCCCTCCACCAAACTTTTCGCTATAAAGGCATCTCCCCACAGTCTTAGTGCCCCCTTGATAACTCATATGATGCGAATCCGGGATAGCAATGTAACTTGGGACCAAACATAGAACAGAAGCAGTGATGCTCCAACCTACTAGGCAAACTCTTCCTAGCCCTATCCATCGCACAGGAATTAGCCTCATCCTTTCTACTTCCCCCATGGTAGGTGCCCCACAAACGCCCGCCCATTCATTGAGTTGACTTAAGAGCGTTGATATTGCTCCTAAGGCTCATCTATTGCTCTCCTTGGGTAGCGATGCAGTCCAGAATTCGGGACATTGAAGGAGATCAGTCGCAATTGTGCCTAGTAGATACCCCCCCTGACTTGTGTACCGCCTAAGCGTAACTTACCTGGTTTGCAGCACCTCCATGGTAAGTGCTCTAAATCCGCTGCCCGTTTGAGACATTGAATTTGACCAGAAATGCTCCTTGTGCTCCACCAGAGCTTGCCTGATGTGTCCTGTGGGGGCTATACAGTCGGGAAATGGATAGTAAGCAAGAGTTAGTCGTAGTATAACCCACTAAATGCACTATTCCTATCCCATCCACTGCACAGCAATATTCCCCTCTCCCACCCCCCACCTCCATAGTAGGTGCCCCCACTCTTATCACCCAGTTAAGGCCCTGAAAATTCACCAGAAATGCCCTGCTCTCACTCCTTCAAAACTTATTTATGCAATCTGATCTAGTTATCTGACTCGCAGAGAGCTAGTTTTCAAACTAGACACACGCAGCTACCTGAAGCCGCAACGGCGTTGAGGGAAGAAACTCTCCTCATCATGTCCTGCTCTAGCAAAATATCTCTCCACACATGCTGCCCAGTGGAGTCTATCCGTAGGGGCTCTTCCAACCGCCGTCCTCTACTTAACACTTCACCCCTTCATACTCAACTACCCAACTACACCTCATTCGGTGAATACCCACTCATGCCTCCGACCCACCCTACACCCCCCCAAAGGCATAAAAAAGCGAGCCTACCTCTATGGAAACTCGCCTCAACCACCTACACCGACAGCCGCATTACTGACATGTTCATCCGCCCAAGAAGTTCAGAGTCATACTCCTCCAGACACCCATCCAGACCCCGATAAAACTACATCCCAGCCGAAAGGTATGTAGAGTATCTGAATATTTCTTCTCGTACAGACTATGACAAGTTTTTGCCTCCTCTACCTCCTCTTTTTCCTTCCTACCGAGTAAGCCACAACATAAACCCATCTGCCCTCAAATGATATACCCACCTTCAGCTTTGCTCCCAAACACCATACCATACTCCATGGAAGCCTCCAATGTTGGCCTCGCACCGGGCCTTTACTCTCCCAAAAACGTGCCCAACCTGCTCCCAACCCAGTAGTCAAGCAGATGCCTTCCCAAACCAAGCCCTACTAAAAGCCATGTAATTATCCCTACCACTCCTACAACATAAAAATAAATTTTTTACTTACTAAGGCAAAATCCTTTCACCTTACCTACAAATCAAAGCACCCCTGCTTAAAAATACATCCTCCAAACCCAAATCTCTACTATCCCCCTCTCAAGTCTTTAGTTCGCTTAGAAACCTTTTGCAGAGACGAGAAGCCTTACGAACGACCAAAAGAGGCTCACACATTTAGACGCAGCACCATGAAATAGCCCTGCATTTCTTGGATACCCCCTGTAAATATGCCACTAGACATATAGCGAAATTTTTTTACGTATAGCGTATCCTTTATAAGTTCTCTCCAAACCTCTGGCGGGCCTGGGAGCCTACCATCTTGATATATATCTTCTCTAAAAAATTGAGCTAAGTAGGAAATCTTTTCTTTCTTCACATATACATGCACACTATCTCCCAAGACATAGGGTAGGTAGCTTGTACTATTTACTAATCCGTCTAAGTTAATGACATTTCTATCTGAAAAGTAGCCTACAATTCCCGCATCAAAAGAGCCGATCTTAACTCCGAGAGGCATGTGGGCTCGCATCCATAATGCTCCCTCATACATCGCCATGTGAAGCTCTCGCCATGTGGGATACCATCGGCGATATAGAATACCCCCCCAGAAAATAAATAGTGCAATTACTACTGTGCCTAAGAAGGAGTACTTTGCCCATCGCCCCCATCTCTCTAAAAAACATCCCATTATTAATATGCACCAGCCTATCCCCAGAATTTCTAAAAAAAGGTGCCATGGATATACTTTACCTACAAAGAATACAATCACAAGGAAATGTAGTATGCTACTTATTATGATCGGGATAGAAAGAGGTGAATAAAATATGTATTCCGCTTTTCTATGATTTTTTTCCTTGGGTAAGCGAGAGGCAAATAGAAAGTATGCAAAGAGAATAAATAGAATGAATGCGATACCAATAATGATAAATCCTACTACTCCACTTGTAATGGAGACAAAGCGTTCCAAAGCACTCAAGAACCTATTCATATTTTCCATTAGATTGCCTCCGCCTGCCTTAACTAATGCATGCACAGGCAGGGGATGTCCAAAATATACCCAGTTCAGGAGCAGGTACCCTATTGGAAAAATACAGGCAATCAATCCAACCCCTACCAAAAAACTTAAGCGCCGGCTCATTGACCCTTGACCTCCCAAGAGATAACCTAATCCTATCCCAACACCTAAAAGAGCCGCATCTAACCGAGATAGAATTAGTAGATCTAAGAGCAAGCCTAATAATAAACCATTCTTCAGGTGAGGATTCTGGATAACTTTTTCATATACAAAAAGAACACTAAAAAGTAGGAAAATCACTAGTCCCCCTTCCATGCCATTTATGAGAATCCAATTTGCATAATAAAGCACCATCATAACACCGAGTGAGATTGCACTAGTCGTCTTGTCAGCTACTCGCCTGAGCAAAAGCCATAAAATCCCCATGGCTGATCCAGAAAAAATCGCTTTTAATCCCAAGACTGATCTTATGAATACTTCCTTATCATGGAATAGATAAGCAATAGGAATCATCAGAATCATCCATAGAGGATGAAAGCCATTGGTTGAATTATGTCCATCAAAAGAGAATTTTCCACTTAATGAAAAATTCATCGCTATCTTTGCGTAGTAGAATGTATCATCCAGCACTACTGACCGCAAAATAGTTTGAAAAGGGAGAATCATAACCCCCAAAAGAAGAAAAAGGCTGATAGCCCCCCCTATCCAAATCGCACTACGCATGCAAACGCAAAGGTATGAATCACCCAATCCCCCTTATCTTTCAAATGTGTTAAGTATATTCGTTTAGATATGGCTATTCGCATCACAGAGGATTGCATCAATTGTGGTGCATGCGAACCCGAATGCCCGAATAATGCCATCTATGAAGGGGGAGTACAGTGGCGCTATAAAGATGGTACGAATCTGAGCGGTATAATTTCACTAGTAGATGGATTAGTCTTAGATGCGGAAGCACCTCATGCGCCCATCTCAACAGAATATTACTACATAGTCCCGAGTAAATGCACTGAATGCATGGGTTTTCACGAGGAACCGCAGTGTGCCACAGTATGCCCCGTGGATTGTTGCCTGCCTGACCCAGACCATGTAGAGACCCCAGAGCAACTTTTAGCAAAAAAAGCTTTTCTCCATGATGGTAAGGAACCCCCTGCTGACATCCGAGTATATATAGAAGATTTAGAAAGAGCCTAACTCTACTTCCGTGAAACCTATCATTTCTCTACATGGGATAAAAAAGTTTTATCCCATGGGTAAGGAGGGCGTATGGGCGCTCCGAGGAGTCTCCTTTAGTATCCAGAAAGGGGAGTTAGTAGCAATCATAGGCCCTTCAGGTTCGGGTAAAAGTACCCTCATGCATATTTTGGGCTGCCTGGATGTTCCTACAGAGGGTTCTTATGAATTAGCTGGACATGAAACGACTTCCCTCTCTGATAGAGAGTTAGCTCGGCTCAGAAATCAGGAGAT